>JAZSRD010000053.1:0-3855 GCA_045538295.1 Eubacteriales bacterium | reverse complement strand
TAACAAATCTCAAAATTCTGGCTTTAAGTTTTGTTAATCGCTTTCGCCATATCTCCGTTCGAAGACATGGACTTTATACAATTAACGGGTCCTTCTTTTATGATGCTGTTTAATTTTCAAAGTCCGCTGCTTTCCCGCTCTCGCCGACCCTCTTGGACCAGCCTTTTTTCGCGGGTGCCTGAATATAATAACACTACTATGGGGGTTTTGTCAACACTTTTTTTCGGGATTTTTGAAGTTTTTTAAAAAACGGTAATTATCCACAAATTCTGCACAAGGCTGTGGAGGATATAGAGTAAAGTTGCTTATTTTTCGCTGATTGGTTTAGCGGAATAACCCTGCGTTTTCAAATATTCTACCAGATCTGCGGTTTTTTCTTCATTATCACCAAGCAATCCTCCCGCCCGAATTTGAAAAGTACCTTCATTGGTTGCAGCAATCTCTGCCAAGCCTGCCGCCGCTCTTTCAACCGATGCCTCTTTCCCGGCACCGAAAAAGAGAGCCTTTTCCACAATATCGCCGGCATTTTTAGTAGTTGCAGTACACCGCAGGCACAGATCAAAAGCCGAATAATCCAATTTCACCGCATATTGATCGCCCGCATCCGTTTGATAATATACGATTACATTCTGCACGCTCATGGAACTGATTAAAACAATCGCTCCCAGTAGACCAATGATATAAAACTTATACCGTTGCCAAAAGCCTTGTTTTTCATCCTGATGATTTATATTCATAACAATCCCTCACATTCTTTAAAAATATCAATTTTTATATTTATTTTTTTGATTTCATGTACTATAATGTAAATGAACCCTATAAAGGAGGTTTATCTTTTGAGTATTATAACACACGATTTTGATCAATACAAGAAGTTTTCCCATATCCACTTTGTTGGCATTGGGGGCGTATCTATGTCGTCTTTAGCGCTGATCCTGAAACAGCAGGGCAAGACCGTTACCGGCTCCGATACCGGCGATGGCCCCACCATAAAAAAACTAACTGCCGCCGGCATACCGGTTTTCCCCAGCCACGAAGCTGAAAATGCCAAAAACTGCGATCTGTTGGTTTACACCGCCGCCATTTCCGATAATAACCCGGAATTGGTTTACGCCCGTGAAAATAACATTCCCATGATGGAGCGGGCGGTGCTTTTGGGGTATATGATGGCGGAATTCAAGGATTCCATTGCTGTTTCCGGCACCCACGGCAAAACCACAGTCACCTCACTGATCTCCTCTATTTTCAAAGCCGCCGAGCAGGATCCCACCGTGCTGGTGGGTGCCAACCTAAAAGCCATTGGCGGAAACTATTGCTTGGGGCGCAGCGACTTTGCTATTTACGAAGCCTGTGAGTATGTAAATTCATTCCATCATTTCTACCCCCACTGCGGCGTTATTTTGAACATAGACGAAGATCACCTGGACTTCTTTAAAGATCTGGAAGCCATCCAGCATTCCTTTGAACGGTTTACCGATAATATTGATCCCGATGGTTTTTTAGTTATCAACGGCGACGATGAGCATTGCCACTGTATCCGTAATTACTATAAAGGAAGTATTTTCACCTTCGGGCTTTCGGAAGAGGATCACTGCGCCGCCCGGAATATCACCCTTTGCAACGGTTATCCTAAATTCGATATATATTATAAAGGAAAGTTTATAACCAACGTAACCTTAAAGATCCCGGGCAGGCACAACATTCTCAACGCCCTTGCCGCCGCTTGTGTGGCACTTTATTATAACCTGGAGCCCGAAAAGATCAAAAACGGATTGGAAGCATTCACCGGTGCCGATCGGCGCTTTGAATGTAAAGGCACCTGCAACGGCGCCACCGTGCTGGACGACTATGCCCACCACCCCACCGAGATCCGTGCCACCCTGCAAAGTGCAAAGGAGGCTGCCGAGGGCAAAGTATATGTGGTATTCCAACCTCACACATTCACCCGAACCTATTATTTAATGGATGAATTTGCTCAAGCGCTTTCCCTGGCAGATCACGCTATTCTAACCGATATTTACGCCGCCCGTGAGATCAACAAGCTGGGCGTGAACATTTTGGATCTACGGAACCGGATCCCCGGCTCCCGTTATATCAGCAAATTTGACGAGATTGCCGCCACCCTAAAGAAAGAACTCCAAAAGGGAGACATGGTTATTTTAATGGGCGCCGGTAATGTAAATCAAATTGCACAAATTTTAGTAGATTGATTTTCATTTTAAGGAGGAAGAAAGAAATGGAAAAGTATGTTTGTAATGTATGTGGCTATGTATATGACCCGGAAGTAGGCGATCCCGATAACGGAATCGAGCCCGGTACCCCCTGGGAAGAAGTAGCCGACGATTACGTTTGCCCCTTATGCGGCGTAGGCAAAGAAGAGTTTTCCGAAGAGTAAAAAAATAACGCTGTGCCATGGCACAGCGTTATTTTTTACTCTTTTTCTTTTTGGGCAGCTTCCAATTTATGTTTCCGGCGATGTTTCACTTCATCGGGCATCGGATGAATTTCACCGGCAGCCTGCAATGCCTGACGGGTAAGCAACGGACCAATCAATTCATAGACCAACACTGCAAACAAGGTAATGTTTCGGATCAAGCGTCCCGCTTCGCCCAGTTGCATTGCGGTGGTGCACATTCCAAGAGCCACCCCGGCTTGCGGCAATAATGTAATACCCAAATACTTACATATAGCAGGGGAACATTTTGTGATTTTAGCACTTCCGTATGCGCCCGCATATTTACCTGCTGAACGGAACAGCATATAAATTAAACCAATCGCAACGATCGCCCAATCGGCAAACACGCTTAACTCCAATTCAGCGCCACTGATCACAAAGAACAGAGCAAACAGGGGGGAGGTCCATTTATCGGACGCAGACATCAAATCGGCAGAAAGAGGGCAGATATTGCAGAACACGGTGCCCAGCATCATGCAGACCAGCAAAGAAGAAAACTGCACGTGTACCGCACCAATATGGAAATCGATCATCGCCAAAGAGGCTGTCAAAAACACCATACCAATGGTCAAATTCAAACGGTTGGTGTTGGAGTTGAACAGTTTTTCCAACTGGGTAAGCACCCAACCCATTATAGCGCCTAACAGCAAGGAGCAGGCGATCTCCACCAAAGGATTGATCAAAATGGAAACCAGATCCACCGAGCCGCTGACCAAGGTTTTGGCGATCCCAAAGGAAACGGCAAAGACCACCAAGCCCACCGCATCGTCCAAGGCTACAATGGGCAACAGCAGTTTGATCAACGAACCCTTTGCTTTATATTGCCGCACCACCATCAAGGTAGCAGCCGGAGCGGTGGCAGTTGCAATGGCACCCAAGGTGATCGCTTGGGCAACGGAAAGCTTGTCCGGCGCAATCAGGTGCACCGCAATTAAAGCACCATCCACCAGCAAAGCGGCAACCAACGCCTGCAGAATACCAATTACCAATGCTTGCTTGCCGGTTTTTTTAAGGTCATTTACTCGAAATTCGTTACCAATGGAAAAAGCAATAAAACCCAGCGCCACTTCCGACACCAGTGCAAGACGGCTCACCGCCTCTCCGGAGGAAAAGCCCACCCCGGGCAAGCCCACGGCGCCCAAACAATAAGGCCCCACCAACACACCTGCAATCAGATAAGCCGTTACAGAGGGAAGCTTCAGGGGTTTAAAAAACCGTGTCATGATCAGCCCAGCCAGCAGGGCGACCGATACCGATAACAACGTGTTCAAAAACACGCACCTTCTTTCCTATTTTTCGTTTTGCAAATAAAAACAACGATGCTCTGCATCGGTGTTTTTATGGAGCGGGGGACGAGGCTCGAACTCGCTACCTCGACCTTGGCAAGGTCGCGCTCTACC
>JAZSRD010000056.1:0-7828 GCA_045538295.1 Eubacteriales bacterium | reverse complement strand
TACAAAAACTTTTGGGTCATGCTAGTATTAAAACAACGATGGATCGATATGTTCATGTAACAGAAGATTCTTTGTTAAATGCAGTCAGACAATTCGAAAGTATGTCGATTGCATAAAAAATGGTGTAGAAATGGCGTAGTAAGCACCTTTAAAACACCGCAAATACTGATGAAATAAGGAGAAATAAAAATATATGAAACTAGGAATCGTCGGATTGCCAAATGTGGGAAAGAGCACATTATTTAACGCAATCACCAATGCCAAAGCACAATCCGCTAACTACCCTTTTTGCACCATTGACCCCAATGTTGGCGTAGTATGTGTTCCCGATAAACGTTTAGATGTATTGGCCGAAATGAATGCCTCAAAAAAAGTAGTTCCTGCAGTTATTGAATTTGTGGATATTGCAGGGCTTGTTAAAGGCGCCTCCAAAGGAGAGGGGCTTGGCAATAAATTTTTGGGTAATATCCGAGAGGTAGATGCAATCGTCCACGTTGTTCGTTGTTTTGAAGACGACAATATTGTGCACGTAGACGGTTCTGTTGATCCCATCCGAGATATTGACACCATCAATTTGGAACTGATTTTTTCCGATTTAGAAGTGGTTGAAAAATTCCGTGACCGTGCCGCAAAACTTGCCAAAGGGGACAAAAAGCACTTGGCTGAGGTTGCACTTTTTGAAAAAATTAAAGAAACTTTAGAAGCAGAACGTTTTGTGAATACCATTGAATTTACCGAAGAAGAGCAAGAAATTATGAAAACCGTTTCTTTACTCACCGATAAACCGGTAATTTATGCGGCAAACGTATGCGAAGAGGACTTTAAAAACGGAAAAATAAGCAATCAATACATTCAAGCAGTACAAGAGCGTGCCGCCAATGAAAACGCCGAAGTATTAGTGATCTGCGCCCGCCTTGAAGAAGAGATCAGCGAATTGAGTGAAGAAGAAAAGGAACTGTTTTTAGCAGAACTCGGCTTTGAACATAGCGGTCTGGATCGTATGATCTCAACCTGCTACAGCCTGCTGGGGCTTATCAGTTATATTACCAGCGGCGAGATGGAAACCAAAGCCTGGACCATCACTAAGGGAACCAAAGCCCCTCAGGCAGCCGGTAAAATTCACACGGACTTTGAGCGCGGCTTTATTCGGGCGGAAGTAGTTTCCTATACCGATCTTGTAGAGTGCGGCTCTATGGTTGCGGCGAAGGAAAAGGGCTTGGTACGAAGCGAAGGCAAGGAATACATTATGAAAGACGGAGATGTTGTATTGTTCCGCTTCAATGTGTAAATGATAAGCGACCCATTTAGGGTCGCTTTATTATTTCAAAACACAAATCACAATCAAGCAAAGAAGCGCCGTGAGCAAAACAAAAAATCCATATTTCCACCAATTTTTCGGAGGTTTGGCCCTTTTTGCCCGTATATGGTTATTCATCATGCGTTCGCATTCTTTTACCACATCCTTATAAGGAACCTTGCCGCCGGATCGCAAAATAAATATTGCTTGCTCAAATATGTCGCTCTCTGTATTATTCAATAATACGATTTGTTTCCCAACTCCTTTGATCATACTAACACCTCAATGTTAGTATTTTAGATCCCCAAAACCTTATTCTTCCTTTTTGTGGAATTTACAAACCATAACAGTAACATCATCGCTTCCACCATCATTTTCGTTAGTGATATGATTTAATATTTTTTTTGCAAATAAACGTACATCCTCGTTTTTGCTTTTCATTAAAACATCTTCAATATCTTCGTTTATAACTGCCAAACCGTCGGATGCAAGAATTATATAATCATCGTCGGAAACCTTAACATTACTGTGCCTTAATCGATCTTTATCTGTTAATCCCAACGGCATACCGCCGCCGTGTAAACATATCACGCTGTTTTTTGTTATATGATAGCTATCATATGCACCGGCTTTATAAAAATCTGCCGTTCCCTTATTTAAATCAATAGCACAAATATCAATAGTTGTAAAAGCATGTCCCTGACGAAAACGGGAAGTGGAACGATATACATTCAAGGCACTCGGCACAGAAAGACCCCCGGAAACCAAACGCCGCACCGTATCAATTGCCAGCTCACTTTGTACCCCGGCATCTTTTCCGCTGCCCATTCCGTCCGCCAACAGTAAATAATACGATCCCTTTCCCGCCGAAAAGCCAAGTGCCGTATCTCCGCTGATCTGTTCGCCGTTTTTTGTTTTACACAGTGCGGCACAAGAAATTTCAAAACGGTTGTTTTCTTTTAAATGGGCTGTGTATGTTCCGTTACACTCTGCGATTTTGATTGAAAATCCGGTTTTAAAATAGGGGAGCACTGTTTCCTTTATGATTTTTTCATAAAGTACGTCGCCGTTTAATGTAAAATGAATATCACATTTATTGCAGTTATGCTCATCAACTATAAAGTTAATATCCTTTACACTTATTCTGCGATTTTCAAGTCCTTTTTTGATCTTTTCTTCTTCTTCGGTTAAAAATTTTACCGTTCCCACCGATGCATCCATCTTCACTTCTATCTTTCTTGAAAGATGATTCAATTCTTCAACCAGATCATCAAAATCTTGAGAATGGCTATATATCAATCTTTTTTCGATGATATTCGCCATCGCATGAGGCTTAATGCAAAAGGGGAGAGCATCTTCCACCTTTCCCAGTTCTTCGGTTTGGCGGAATTGTTCCGATAGAGCCTCTAATGCTTCTTTTAATTCCGGAGCATTTTTTTCATAGCAAATTGAAGCTTTAGGACAGATATTACCGCATTCACGCCGGCATGCATCTATAATGTCTTTACCCGCTTTTTTTACTTTTGGCGAATTCTTTGGCACTTTTACAGCGATATAGGAGGAAAGAAAATTCCTTAATTTAGATTTTGGCACTAAAACAGTTACTGCATAGGCAACTATTGGTTCTGCAAAATACCAATAGTTCCAAGGAAACTTCCCAAAAAAGACCAACACCGCATAATAAATCAATAAAAAAGACGTTAATGCAAACTTTTCTGAAAATGTTGAAAAGACGCACGCAACTAAAGTTCCCACAACAACAGCGGTAAAAATCGCCTCACCGCCGTTTGCAACAGCGGCAAGGATTATTCCAAGACACGAGCCCAAAACAGCGGCATGGCTCGTTTTTAGGCAATATACTGCCAAAAACAGCAAAATCAGCGCACCAACTCTCGCTATGCTCAAACCAAATAGGTAGATATTATGTAATGAAACCAAAATTAAAACCATCGTTATGGCAGCAGCAATCAATTCTCTGGAGGAAAGATAGCAATTATGCTTAAACGCTCTTGCGGCATAAGCAATAAAATACACGCAACAGCAAACCAAAATGCTTTCGCCAACCAATATCAGTACGTTGAATAGATTTAATTGTCCAACCAGTAAAAATAAAAATCCGGAAACAAAGCAACAAGCGGACGATAGCACCGCTGTATCATTCTTTATGATCTGCAACGAGCGGCGAAAAACCATGTATACCACGTAAATCATAGTAAGTGCAGTAATATATTTAAAAACTGATAAGTTAAAGATCCCTGACAAAAATCCAAATGCACTGCCTAAATAACAAAACGTTGGAATTAAACCAATATCGGGACTTACCGAAAGTAAAATCAATGAAAATGGAGAGAAATTTTCAAATATTGAGCATTTCGAGGTTAGAAACCCCAATCCCACAGAGAGGATAATGCGTAAAGTATAATAAAAACCGCTGGTCACCGCATGCTGAAATTGATCCAAATGATGTTGAATTTTAATCATATATCTGCTCCTTTTAACATCGTTTCTATCATTATAACGAGGGAAGAAATGCCTTTTTGTCGTATTTTGCATTTGCAAAAAATTATTTTCAAAAAATACATAGATATTTATCAAATTATCCGTTATAATAGTTCTATCAAATTAAAGGACCTTGACATGGAAATTAAAAAAGAACATTTAAATAAAATTGTACAGCCGCTATTGTGCTGGTATAAAGCAAATAAACGTGACCTGCCTTGGCGGCACAATCCAACCCCTTACCGTGTGTGGATCTCGGAAATTATGCTACAGCAAACACGTGTTGATCCGGTTATTCCATATTATTTACGTTTTATGGAAAACATCCCGGATGTAAGTACATTAGCGAACTTTCCGGAAGATCAGCTTATGAAGCTGTGGGAGGGATTAGGCTATTACAGCCGTGCTAGAAACCTGCAAAAAGCCGCGGTTCAGATCAGTGAAATCGGTACATTTCCAAATAGTTTCGAAGAATGGCGCAGCTTACCCGGCATTGGCGATTATACAGCAGGGGCCATTTGTTCCATAGCACTTGGATTACCCACACCGGCAGTAGACGGAAATGTTTTACGTGTTCTTTCCCGGGTTTTGGGCTCTTTTGAAGACATTATGAATCCTGCAACCAAAAAAACCTTTACCGTTGCCCTTAAAGAGGTATATCCTTTGGGTGATACATCTGCATTTACCCAAAGCCTGATGGAACTGGGCGCTATTGTTTGCCTTCCCAACGGTGCGCCCCTTTGCGAGCAATGCCCACTACAAGAAATTTGTGTAGCTAAAAAGGACTCGCTAATTCATCAAATTCCTGTTAAAGCTGAAAAGAAAAAACGCAAGATCGAGAACAAGACAATTCTTGTTTTACGTTATAAAAACAAAATCGCACTGCAACGCCGCCCCGAAAAAGGCCTGCTGGCAAATCTTTGGGAGTTTCCTAACATCCCAGGTAAAAACAGGGAAGAGTCCGTTCTTGAATTTTGTGCAGATCTGTGCCCGCTCAATATTGCAAAACTGGCTGATTCTAAACATATTTTTACGCATATCGAATGGAGAATGCAGGGCTATGAGGTGGAAGTCAACCACGCTTCATCCAACTATACATGGATGACGATTGATGAAATTTTGCAGCAAGCGGCCGTCCCCAGTGCCTTTCGCTGTTATACCGACTATCTAAAGTTGCTACGTTACGAGGAGATTTAGAAATGAAACACATTTTAAAATTGATAGGCGCTCTTTTATTAGATCAATTTATTGCCATCATTGCCGGTTGTATGATGGTGGTTATGGTTGTAACTATTTTTCAAAATAGTCTCACCGGTTTTATTGTTGCGTTTTTAATTTGTTTCAGTTTTTTTGCTTATATTTCATATAACTCTGCCTTTAAATATGGATTTCACGATAGTCACCGGGCAATCAAAGATCCTCTCTACCACGGTTATCTGTATAAGGGAGCGTTGGCAGGAGCGTTGTCTGCTATTCCGTTGCTAATCTTCTACATAGTGTATTCTATAACCAAAGCAGGCATTTTAGGGATCTACTACATGATCGCAAACATGTACTGGACTTGGCCAATGATCAATATCTTTCCAAACCATAAAACCCTCGCTATGTTAACCGTCTTTATACCCATGATTCTTGTTCCTTGGATCGGTTATATTGCCGGGTACAAAACATTTTATTTTTATGATCTGGTTGTAAAGCTCTATAAAAAATTTACCAATAATTCAAGTGATTAAAAAACGGTCGCATTTGCGACCGTTTTTCATATTTATTAACGTTGCTTCATACCATTTGGAGAGGTGATAGAAGTGCTCTGCAAAAAAATAAAAGGAATTACCGCAGTATTTACCATTTGCGCTTTGTTTACAGCTGTTGCAATGAATGTTTCTCATCTTTTTGTATTGGGTACATCGTCGGCAGGTGTCCGGTACATTTTGGATGCAGGACATGGGTTGCCGGACGGCGGTGCCGTTGGTGTAGATGGCACAACTGAACAAGAATTGAACTTAGCACTTATCAAAAAGTTATCTGTGCTATTAGAACAATCATCTATTGCACATATTTTAACAAGATCGGACGAAAGCAGTATTTATACCGAGGGAAATACGATCCACGCAAAAAAGGTCTCAGATATTAAGCAAAGAATTACTATTGCTAATGATAATGCTGAAATTCCCATCATTAGTATTCATATGAACAGCTTTCCTGATAGCACTGTTCATGGAATACAAGTGTTCTATAACGAAGGAAATGTTCAAGCCAAACAAATCGCCGACGCACTGCAAGCGGAATTTAACACGGTAATTCAGCCAAATAATACTAAGGCAGTAAAAACGATTTCAAAAAATGTTTATTTATTTTCCAATATATCCAATCCTTCCATATTGATCGAATGCGGTTTTGTGAGCAACAGAGAAGAATTAAATAAACTAAAAACAGAAGAATATCAAACCGAGATCGCAAATGTAATTGGAAAGGTTTTAATCGGGAGGAATTGACTTTGGCACTTAAATAAGGTAAAATAAAAAACATCATATAGAGTAAAGGCGGTTCTACAATGCCTAAGATCAAACAAATTTATCTTTGCACGCAATGCGGGTACGAAAGCCCAAAATGGTACGGGCAATGCCCCCAGTGTAAAGAATGGAGCACATTTGAAGAAAAAACAGTTCAACAATCCTCTCAAACCGGCGCAACAAGTGCATCGAAGGCGGTAGAGATCAAGCCGATCGGCAGTATCAACGGCGGTGGCGAGATGCGCTTTTCTACCGGCTTAAAGGAACTGGACCGTGTGCTGGGCGGGGGGCTTGTACTGGGCTCCCTTACATTGGTGGGTGGCGATCCTGGAATTGGTAAATCCACCCTCTTGTTGCAAATTTGTCAGTATCTTGGCAAAGACAAATCCATTTTATATATTTCCGGCGAAGAATCCATGAGTCAGATCAAATTACGTGCCGAACGATTGAATGTAACAACAGAAAATCTTTATTTGGCTTGCGAAACAAATGTGGAGGCCATCTTAGCAGCGTGCACTGTAAATCAACCGGATATTTTGATTGTGGATTCGGTGCAAACCATGGTATGTGATCGTATATCAGGAACCCCCGGCAGTGTTTCCCAAATTAAAGAGGCAACAGCTGCATTTATGCATTTGGCAAAAGAGAAGGGGATCACGGTGTTTGTGATCGGGCACGTTACCAAAGAAGGCGCCCTGGCGGGTCCTAAAGTTTTGGAACATATGGTGGATACAGTTCTATACTTCGAGGGTGATAAAAACTTAAATTATCGCATTTTACGCACAGTTAAAAACCGTTTTGGTTCCACCAATGAAATTGGCGTTTTTGATATGCAAAACGGCGGTTTATTCGAGGTGGACAACCCCTCAAAAATGTTTTTAGAAGGTAGGCCGGAAAACGTTCCCGGCACTTGTGTCACTTGCATTTTAGAAGGTACTCGCCCTATTTTAGCAGAGATACAAGCCTTGGTGTCTAAATCCGGCTATCCGGTCCCACGGCGTATGGCAAGCGGAATTGATTTTAACAGAATGGCGTTGCTGGTGGCAGTATTAGAGAAAAGAGCCAATTTTGTGTTATATAATCAAGATGCCTATGTAAACGTGGTTGGCGGATTTCGTGTAATGGAAACGGCAGCTGATTTAGCCATCGTACTGGCAATCGCATCCGGATTTTCCGATTTTGAGATGCCGGGTGATCTGATTGCAGTGGGGGAGATCGGTCTATCAGGCGAAATACGTGCCGTACCTTTCTTGGAAAAAAGGATAAAGGAAGCGCAAAAATTGGGCTTTACAAAAATCATGGTGCCGTCACGTAATCGCATTTCTCACTCAGTAGAGGGGATTGAAATCATCAAGGTTTCATCCGTATCACAAGCCATTTATAAAATCCGAAATGAACTATAAAAATAGCGGCAGATATTTGTTTTCTGCCGCTATTTTTATTGGTGCCTTTAGGCGTGGAAATAAACCCCCAGTTCTACTGGGGGAAGATAAAAAGCTTTAGCATGAGAAAAACCTCC
>JAZSRD010000049.1:0-34080 GCA_045538295.1 Eubacteriales bacterium | reverse complement strand
GAAAATTTATTTTACCTCATCTATCCGTATGCAAGAAGGCGGATTTCAAGGCGTGTTTTCATGGACACCGTCTACCAGCAACATTGGATTGTCCGGAGCATTGTTTTTTGATTGCGGTGATGGTTTTTGGCGCAATTACTTAGCAAGCTCCCTATTATATAATCGCAAAACAAAGGAATGGTATATTTGGACCTCTTCCTTTGAGCACAAGCATATCCTGTGTTACGCTTCTTTTATTGGCGAACCGCGTTTTGGAGTAAATGTAATTGATGTTACGATGATGGAGCCTGCCGCCGCAAACGATGCCACTGCTTTTCTGGGTTTCCAAGGCGACGAGGATCCGGATTTTTACTATAATGAGCAGGAGAAAATGTGGTATATGGCAATTTGCCGTATTTCCCCCATTACAAAAAAATACAGGTATATGTTTTTCAAATCCAAAAATCCCTTCACCGATTATAAATACATCGGACAAGGCTGTGAAGGGGCTGAAACCGGCGGATCTTTTGTAAACATCGAGAACGAAACGGTTTTTGTCTGCGGTAATGACTTTGAAAAGAGAGCCAATTACAGAATTTATACAAAAGGCGGTATGCATGAAGCAAAATTTGATTTCGACGATGGCGGTTTTCGTGGCTGGGGCACAATAATTCCTGTCGTCATGGGAAGCCGTAAACGTTATTTTTGGCTCACCTTTGACCGCCACAATGGAAGTTCCTATAATTGGAGTTACGGCAATATCTATTGCTTCGAAGCAAATGTCGTTATCCAATAAATAACTCCATATACCACACTCGCCACCGTGCCGTAGGCGATAACCGGTCCCGCGATTTGGAAGATCTTGGCACCGAGGCCGAGGATAAAGCCCTCTTGCTTAAATTCCATGGCGGCACTGGTGATAGAGTTGGAAAAGCCGGTAATGGGGATAATGGTGCCGCCGCCGGCGTGTTTTGCCAGTTTATCATAAACGCCAATGGCGGTGAGTAATGCGCCTAAAAAGACCATACAGATAGGCACCCACAGTTTTACCTCCTCCGTGTGGAGCCATATGTTTAAGAGATCTCCGATTCCTTGCCCCACACAGCAGATGCCGCCGCCCACCAAAAAGGCGCAGATGCAATCCTTAAGGATGGGGGAGTTGGGGGTCATTTTTTTAAGATATTCGTTGTATTCGTGGTTGTTCACAAAAAATCACCTCTGTTGCAGTATTTACAGCAAAGGTGATTTTTATGTAAAAGTTATTTTGCCAACCAGTCTTTTAGGGTGTTTAAGGCATTCAGGGCATCCAACCGGCCCAGGTTATATTGCGCTTCCAGGCGAGCGGGATCCTTTTCCACCCGCTTGATTCCTAAATTTTGGGAGGGGCGGATCACAAAAATTTCTCCTTTTTGTTCCAGCTCTTCGATTTGGCACAACGTATTGTTATACATCTCATGTCGATTTAAAAGTGCCTTAACAAAGTTGGGATATCGGCGGTAGCAGAACTTTGCTAATTTGGGATTTTGGGGCTTTTTTCGGTAGCCTGCAGGTTGGGTCAGCACCACGATGTTGCGATCATAGCCCATTTGGCGGAAAGCCTCCACCGGGATGCTGTCTGCCACGCCGCCGTCCAGCAGTTTTCGCCCATTGACGTTTACGA
Organism: Eubacteriales bacterium; assembly: GCA_045538295.1. Taxonomy (GTDB): domain Bacteria; phylum Bacillota; class Clostridia; order Oscillospirales; family QAKW01; genus QAKW01. The sequence goes on along the minus strand of JAZSRD010000049.1, from coordinate 32,441 downwards.
TCTTGGAAACATAAGGCATGGAAGCGGAGGCACGCATGTAGTCCATTTCACGGCGAAGATCAGTGCATCGCCGATAGACCGGCTCCCCGGTTTCCAGATCGGTGGAAACGGCGTAATATGCCACATTGGATTTGGCAAAGGTATCGTAATCAAAGGGATCCAGCCGAAGTGGCAGATCGCGGTAGCAGAATTTTTCTCCCACCATACTGCCGGTGAGCAGCAGGGAGCGAAAACTCATGAACCGCCAGTGGTTGCAGTATTTTTTATAGTAACGAATGGTGCGCCCCGGCTGATTGCCTAAATACACACTGCCGTGAATGGCGCCGGCAGAAACGCCGATCAATCCATCGGGCCAGATGTTTTGTTCCATAAAAACATCCAGCACCCCGGCGGTGTAAATGGCACGCATAGCGCCTCCTTCCAACACAAGTCCTAACATGAGTATTTCCTTCCTTGGAAAATTTAAAACGGCTCTTTGAGGGTGCCCTCCTTGAGCCGTTTTAATTGTTTATTTTGCGATCAGGGCGTTGATCTTTTCGATCAGAGCATCCACATCGGCGCCGTGCACCATGCAAGCCTGCTCTACGCTTTCACCTCTGGCAGAGGGGCAGCCCAGGCAATGCATGCCGATCTCCAAAAAGAGAGGGGCAGTTTCAGGATAGTTATCCAGCACATCGGCAATAATCATATCTTTTGTAACCATGTATTTGTACCTCCTTTGGTTTTTACATTTTTATTATACACCTTTTTCGGCAAAAAGCAAATAGATTTTCATTTACTTTTTATAAAAAAAGTGTTATACTAAAATGAAATGATAAGATAAAGGAGATCGAAATGGAATTATTAGATCTTAAAAATAGCGCTGCAGTAGCAGAATACGAAGCATTTGTGCAAGCTCACCCCAAGGGGCACTTTGCTCAATCGGTGGAATGGGCAAAGTTGAAAACCGAGTGGAATTTTGAAGCGGTGATCGAGCGGGACGAAGCCGGTGCCATTGTGGGTACCATGGGTCTTTTGATTCGCAAAGTGCCCGGCACTGCCATTATGTATTCCTGCCGGGGTCCGGTGTGTGATCTGCACGATGAAGAACTGGTTACCCGCTTGGTAAAGGCTGCAGGAGAGGTGGGCAAAAAGTACCGTGCATGCTCACTGAAATTGGATACCGATACCCCGGTGGAGGACGAAGAATTTATGGCGATCTGCCGTAAGCTGGGCTTTACCGAGCCCAACCGCTCCAAAAACTTCGAGGGGATCCAGCCCCGCTTTGTGTTCCGTTTGTACCTGGAAGGGCGCAATGAAGAGGAAATTTTAGCCTCTTTCCAGCAAAAGACACGCTATAATATTCGGGTTGCCGTTAAAAAGGGCGTAGAGGTGAAGTTGTGCGGAGAGGAAGCCCTGCATGATTTCCATCAGATCATGGTGACCACCGGCACTCGGGATAACTTTGTGGTACGTACCGAAGAATATTTCCGTAAATTAATGCGCTCCTTGGGCGAGCACGCCCGGCTTTATATGGCGTATCTGGACGGCAAAGCCATTGCCGGCACCCTGGCCATTGGCTATGGGGACAAGGTGTGGTATCTGTACGGTGCATCCTCCAATGAATACCGCAATGTAATGCCCAATTATCTCTTGCAATGGGAGATGATCAAGTGGGCTATCGAGCGGGGTGCCCGGGTGTACGATTTCCGGGGCGTTTCCGGCGATTTAAGCGAGGATAATCCTCTTTACGGCTTGTATCGCTTTAAGCGGGGCTTTAACGGTGAGTTCACCGAATTTGTAGGGGAGATGGATCTGATCTATAATCCCCTGATGCTCAAGTGGAGCAAGTGGGGCAGTAAACTGTACCGCCGCTTGAATATGATTCTTTTTAAACTGAAACATAGAGGCTAAAATGGCAAGATTAGTAGTGCAAAAAGAGGACATCCGCCACAACTATCGGCTGCTCTGTGAGCAGGCGGGGGTACCGGTGATCCCAGTGCTGAAAGCCAACGGCTACGGCCTGGGGGCTGAGGGGATGTTTGAAATACTAAAGGAAGAGGGTGCGCCTTTGGTGGCGGTCAGCCGCCTGGAGGAGGCACTGCCCCTTTGCGGCCGGGGCGTGGAGATCCTGGTGCTCTCCTGCTACGGCTCTCCCGCCTTTGCAGAAGCGGCATTAGAAAAGGATCTTGCCGTTGCGGTGGGAGATTTGGCATTTGCCCAACTCCTTTCGGAAAAGGCAGAAATCGTCGGCAAAAAGGCAAAGGTGCATATCAAGATCGACACCGGCATGGGTCGCTTTGGCTTTTTGCCGGAAGAGGTGGAAGAAATTGCCACCGTTTGCCGCCTGCCCGGCTTGGAGATCGCCGGTATTTTCAGCCATTGCAGTGCGGCCTTTTTGCCCAACGGTTCGGCGGAGGCGCAGCTGCAAGAGTTTCACAAAGTGGTGGAGGCTTTGCGGGAGCAAGGAATCGAAATTCCCCTGCGCCACATTGCCAATTCCAGCGCTGCTTTGAAAAAGGAATTTGCCCTGGATGCAGTGCGGATCGGCTCGGCACTGACCGGGCGGATGCCGGTGCGCCATGGCCTGCCGTTAAAACGGGCGGGCAGAGTGGAGGCAGAGGTGCTTTCGGTGCGTAAACTGCCGGCGGGCAGTAATATCGGCTACGGCAATGTGTGCCGCCTGAAAAAGGATACCACCGTTGCGGTGGTGGCAATGGGCACTGCCGATGGATTTGCCCCCGGTGAAAAGCAGGATCTGTATCGCTTTATTGATATTTGCCGGTATATTTATCACGATGTAAAATTACTTTTTAAGAAGCCCTGCGTATACGGCAGGCTGGGAGAGCGGCGGGTACCCATGCTGGGGCGCCCTGCCACTACCCACAGTTTTTTTGATGTGAGCCAAGTATCCTGCCAAGCGGGGGATATAATAGAGTTGGATGTTGCGCCCCTGAAGGTGGCGGCAACGGTGGAACGGATCTATGAATAAACTGTTAGGAAATTCCGAGATTAACCGGGAACTGGAGCGGGGTGGCTTTGCCCACGCTTACCTGATTGCCGGAGAAACGGGAATGGGTAAAAAAACGCTGGCACGCTTGCTGGCGGCGAAATTAACGGCAGATACCAAGGGCTTAGCAGAGCGCAATGAGCACCCGGATGTGCTGTGGCTTGCACCCAAGGAGCCGGGCAAGCTGATCCCGGTGGATGAGGTGCGAGCCTTTCGGCGGGAGGCTTACGTACTGCCCAACCAGGCACCCAAAAAGGTGTTGATCATCGATCACAGTGAGGCGCTGAATGATAGCGGGCAGAATGCTATTTTAAAAATTTTGGAAGAACCGCCGGAGCATGTGGTGTTTATCCTTTTGGCAACCAGCAGGGAGGCAATGCTACCCACTATTCGTTCCCGCTGTGTTATCTGGGAGATGCAACCGGTGGGGGAGCAGGAGGGCGTAGCCTTTTTGCAAGCCCGTTACCCCGAGGAAGAGCGGGTAACGACCTTGCTGCGGGCGGCAGGCGGTAATTTGGGGCTTGCCATGGAATACCTGGAGGGGGGCACCCTGCTTACCTATGGCGATCTGAGTGTGAAATTTTTGGGTAAGCTTTGCCGCAATAAATTGCTGGAGGCAGACCGTATGCTGGCAGGAGTACCTAAAGGAGATTTTATCTCTTTTTTGGATAGTTTTTCCAGGCTTTGCCACGATTTTCTGCTGTTCAAAACCGGCAGTGAAGAGGAAAACATTGTTTTTTTGGAAAGTGTCTTGCAAATCAAGGGCTTTTTAGGTAGAATGAAATTGGAGCAACTGTACCGCATGGCGTCGTTGGCGCTGGAAAGTAAACGGTTGCTGAGAGAAAACGGCAATGAAAATCTTATTAAGACTTGTTTCATTGCAGAAATGGGAGAGTTACTACGTTGATTAATATCGTTGGCGTCCGTTTTAAGGACAACGGCAAAACTTATTATTTCGACCCCCGGGGCTTGGCGTTAAAGCAGGGGGATTACTGTGTGGTGGAAACCGCCCGAGGCACCGAGTGCGGCGAGGTTTCCCTGGCTCCCCGTGCTGTGCAGGAGGGGGATGTGGTGCAGCCTTTAAAGCCGGTATTGCGGGTGGCGGATGCGGCAGATTACCGTCAGATGGAAAAGAACCGTGCCAAGGAAAAACGGGCAGCCGAGGTGTTTGCCGAAAAAGCAAAGAAACATCATTTAGAAATGTCCCTGGTGGATGTGGAATATACCTTTGATGGCAGCAAGATCCTCTTTTTCTTTACTGCCGAGGGCAGAGTGGATTTTAGAGATCTGGTAAAGGATCTGGCATCGGTATTCAAAACTCGTATTGAGCTGCGGCAGATCGGCGTGCGGGATGAATGTAAAATGATGGGCGGCATCGGTATGTGTGGCAGACCCTTCTGCTGCAGTCAATTTTTGAGCGATTTCAGCCGTGTGACGATCAAAAGTGCTAAGGATCAGGGCCTGCCCTTAAACCCGGTAAAGATCAGCGGTGTTTGCGGTATTTTGATGTGTTGCCTGAACTATGAGCAGGAAACCTACGAGGAACTGAGCAAGAACCTGCCCAAGGTGGGCGCCCATGTGGATTCCCCCAAGGGTCGCGGCGTGGTGGCAGAACTTTCGGTACTCACCGGCAAGGTGAAGGTGAAATATACTGCCGACGACGGTACGGTGACCTTTGAAACCTACGATGCCCGGGAACTGAAATATCAGCGCCCCGCCAAACCTGCCGGTGATAAAAAACAAAAAGGCGGAAAAGAGCCCTCGGCGGTAGAGTAATTTTTTTAAAAAACTCTTGAAATGTTACGGCGTATGTGATAAGATTGTTTCAACAATATAAGGAGGTGCTCTGAAATGGCTCATGTAATTACTGACGCTTGCCTGAATTGCGGTTCCTGCGAGGCTGAATGCCCCGTTGGCGCTATCGCTGCCGGCGACGACAAGTATGTGATCAATGCTGATGAATGCATCGATTGCGGCGCTTGCGCTTCTGCTTGTCCTGCCGAGGCCATCGAAGGCTAATTAAACATAAAATAAAAAACAACTGCCGCACTGGCAGTTGTTTTTTATTTAAGAAAGGATTTATATGCAACCGAAGAAATATGTAGTAATCAAAATAGAGGGAGATTACGCCACCCTGCAAAACACAGAAGACGGCGGCGAGGTCTTTATTGCTATGGCGCTGCTGCCGGATGGGGTGGATCTGGGCTCCAAACTCCTGTTTGAAAATTTCAGCTATACATTATTGGATTAATTCGGCAACCTCCCGAAGATCGGTGATCACACGGTTCGGGGCGTATGCCGAGGGAAGGGGGAACTTTTGGGGGTTGTACCACCAGTGGGCAATGCCGGCATTGATTCCGCCCTGCATATCGCCGGTTAAGGAATCGCCGATGATCACGCACTCCTCCCGTTTATAAGGAATGGCGGCAAACACCGCATCGAAAAAACGGGGATCCGGCTTCTCAAAGCCCACCTGCTCCGAGATGAAAATGCCGTTTAAAATTTGATCCAGGCCGCTTTTTCTGAGCTTTCGTTCCTGGGCCAAGGCAGTGCCGTTGGTCACGGCGTATTGGGCGATTTTGCCCTTGAGAGCGGTTACGGTCTCTTCACCGCCCTGCTGGAAAAAGGCTTTATCTCCCAGGTAAAATTGATAGGCATCATTGAATTCCTGCACCCCATCAAAGGCAATTCCCTCTGCTGCAAAGAATTCCCGAAAGCGGCCTTCCAGCACTTCTTGCTTGGTGCATGCTCCTTGCTCCAGTTTTTCCCACCATTTGCGGTTGATGGCAGAGTAGCGCTCCAGCATGGCATCGGTGCAGGTTCCAAGCCCAAACTTTTCAAAGCACTTGCGAATGCCGTGCTCCTCAGATTTTAAAAAATTTAAAAGGGTACCGTCGATGTCCCATAAAATAGCCTTGAACATAATGAACTCCCTATAAAAAGCGGAGAGGCAACGCCTCTCCGCTTTGTGTTATTCTTGTGCTTCTTTTTGAGCGTTTTCCATGTCGATCAGAGCATCCTTGCGGGAGAGGTTATACCGACCCTTGGAGTCTACTTCCATGAATTTAACCCAAATTTCGTCGCCCTCGCTCAAAAGGTCTTCCACCTTCTCTACACGCTTTTTATCCAGCTTAGAGATGTGGACCAAGCCTTCTTTGCCAGGAGCAAACTCAACAAAAGCGCCGAATTCCATGATCTTTACAACCTTAGCACGGTAGATCTGACCTACTTCCGGCTCAAACACAATGCCCTTGATGATCTCCAGAGCCTGGTTGGAAGAAGCGGGATTGGAAGCGGCAATGAATACGGAGCCATCGTCTTCAATATCGATCTTGGCGCCGGTGTCGGCAACGATCTTCTGGATCACTTTACCACCGGAACCGATCACTTCACGGATCTTATCGGGATGGATCTTCAGGGTAATGATCTTGGGTGCCCAGGGCTTCACATCGGCACGGGGCTCGGCAATGGCGGGAGCAATCACGTTGTCCAGGATGTGGTAGCGGGCGTCACGGGTCTTTTGCAGAGCCTCTTTGATGATGGCTTCGGTTAAGCCGTCTACCTTAATATCCATTTGAATGGCAGTGATACCTTTCTTGGTACCGGCCACCTTAAAGTCCATATCGCCGAAGAAATCTTCGATACCCTGGATGTCTACCATGGTAACAAAGGTGTCGTCGGGGCGGGTGATCAAACCGCAGGAGATACCGGCAACGGGTGCTTTAATGGGCACACCGGCATCCATCAGAGCCAGGGTAGAGCCGCAGATGGCGCCCTGGGAGGTGGAACCGTTGGAGGTCAGTACATCGGAAACCAGCCGGATGGTGTAGGGGAATTCGCTCACATCAGGAATTACCGGCTCCAAAGCACGCTCGGCCAGCGCACCGTGACCGATCTCGCGGCGGCCGGGGCTGCGGGAGGGCTTTGCTTCACCCACGGTAAAGCCGGGCATGTTGTAGTGGTGGATATAGCGCTTGGATTCCACGTTATCCAAACCATCCAGCAACTGTTCCTCGCTTACCATGCCCAGTGTACATACAGTCATAACCTGGGTTTTACCACGGGCAAACAGACCGCAGCCGTGTACCTTGGGCAGCAGGTCAACCTCGCCCCACAGAGGACGCATATCGTTCAAACCACGATCGTCTACACGCTTGCCTTCCTCGGAGATCCAGTTGCGCACAATGTATTTCTGCAGTTTGTACAGGCAATCGCCCAGCAGGTAAGCATCATCGCCCAGTTCTTCGGCAAAACGCTCCTCTACCTTGGCGGTTACTTCTTTAATATTGTTGTCACGGGTCACCTTATCGGCAGTGTGCAGAGCTTCCTTCATCATCTCTTCGGCATAGTCTTTTACCATATCGAAGAGCTCATGGGGCACTTCATAGGATTCAAAGGTGAATTTTTCTTTGCCGATCTCGGCAACAATGCTGTTGATGAACTGGATCAGTTCCACGTTGGCGGCATGACCTGCCATAATGGCTTCCAGCATTTTATCTTCGGGCACTTCCTTGGCACCGGCTTCGATCATGGTTACCTTTTTGGCAGAGGATGCCACGGTAACAGCCATGTCGGAGCGCTCACGCTGCTCTTCGGTGGGATTCATTACGATCTCCCCGTCTACCAAGCCAACGGAAACACCGCTGATGGGGCCGGCAAAGGGAATATCGGAGATAGAAAGGGCAATGGATGCGCCGATCATTCCCACGATCTCGGGAATACAATCCTGATCCACAGCCATAATGGTCAGGTTCACGTTCACATCGTTACGCATATCCTTGGGGAACAAGGGGCGGATAGAGCGGTCGATCACACGGCTGCTGAGGATGGCCTTTTCAGAGGGGCGTCCCTCTCTCTTTAAGAAACCGCCGGGGATCTTACCGGCAGCATACATTCTTTCCTCAAAGTCCACGGAAAGGGGGAAGAAATCAATTCCGTCCCGGGGCTTGGCAGAGGCGGTTGCGGTGGCCAGCACAACGGTTTCACCATAGCGCACCAAAGCGCTGCCGTTGGCAAGCTGAGCAAATTTACCGGTTTCCACGATCAGGGGACGGCCGGCAAATTCGGTTTTAAAGATCTTGTGATTTTCGTACATTCTTTTTTTCTCCTTCTTGAATTTTTTACCCATTTCAAGAGGACGTTTTTAGCACTTAATCAAAGGTTTTTTGATGCAAAAACATTTGATTAACTGCTAAATTTGCCGCTCCCAAAATGGGAAAGAGGCAGAAAGAGAAGTGCAATTCTCTTTCCGCCTGCTTTTTCATTACTTTCTGATGTTGAGCTTTTCAATGATCGCCCGGTAACGGTTAATGTCGGTCTTGGTCAGGTAGTTGAGCAGATTTCTTCTGTTACCAACCATTTTCAGCAAGCCGCGGCGGGAGTGATGATCATTGGGGTTCTTCTTCAGATGCTCGGTCAGCTCGTTGATACGAGCGGTCAGGATAGCGATCTGAACTTCGGGAGAACCGGTATCCGTATCATGCAGTTTGTTAGCAGCGATAACGGAGTCTTTAATGTCCTTCTTCAGCATGTTGTTTACTCACCTTTCTTTCAGATTTGTCCGGCCGGAACCGAGAAGCCGCCCGGTGAGAGGCGCACATCCAAGTTCGGTCACACTGACGGTTTAATATTATACATGATGTTTTTTAAAAAGTAAAGTCTTTTTTCGAAAATCCTTTATGAAGTTTTTCCACCGCTTTAATTTTTATGCAAGCCTTGCAATTTCTATAGTATTGCTATATAATGTAATATTAGTAAAATAGGATTACTATGAGGTGTTTATGAAACGAAAGGGTTTCTTATCATTCATATTGATTTTAATGCTTTTGCTCACAAGCTGTTCTTTGCCCGGCGGCGAGATCGGGGCGATCCTAACACCGCCTACTTTAAGCATTGGCAGAGAAGCGCTTACCAAAGCCATTAAAACCGCCATTGGGGAAAGCTACGAGTTGGTGTATCCCCAGGCAGGCTCCTACCGTACCGGAATCATCTCGGTGGATCTTACCGGAGATCGGGAAACGGAGGCGCTGTGTTTTTACCGCCCGGCAAAAAGCGACGGCAAGCTTGGCTTTTTGGTAATGAAGTTGCAGCAAGACGGTTGGAAAATGATCACCAAGGGCGAAAGCGAAGCCGCTTCGGTGGGCCGGGTGGCATTCGGGGATCTGGATGCCGACGGTACTGCCGAGATCATTGTGGGGTGGCAGTACCTTACGGATACCGACGGCAGCTATGATGTGTATTCCATTGATGAGGAGCAAGCGGTCAGCCATCACACCGGGCTTTATACCCGCTTTGTGGTAACAGAAGGCGATCCGGCCAAGCTTTTGGTTATGAGCCGTAATTCCGCCACTAAGTCGGTAACCGCATCCCTGGTGGGGCTTACCAAAGGCGAGATCGGGCTGATCAATACCGTTGCCATGTACGGAAAAGCCATTGATTATTTATCTATTAATCCCTCTAAGACTACCTCCGGGATGGATGCCATCTATGTGGATGAACAGCTGGAGAGCGGTCAGGTTTTAACAGAAGTTCTGGCGATCAACGACAAAGGGGAGCTGACCAATGAATTGTTGGCGCAGTTGGATGTTTCTACCCTAAGGTATACCGCCATAACCTGTAGGGATGTGAACCAAGACGGTCTGCCGGAAATTCCGGTGGAGGAAGCGCTTCCGTCGTATACACGGAATGGGGCGGAGGAACATTTGTATCTGATCCATTGGAGCTCTTTCGACGGGCAAGGTTTAAGAGCGGTTTCTCAGTCGTTTGTTGATGTAACCGAACTGTTTATGATCGATTTTCCCAAGGATTGGAATGGGAAAGTTACCGTGGAGCGCCCGGAGGTGGGCAACCGTTCCTTTGTATTTAAAACCGTTGAGGGAGAGGAACTTTTTACCATTCGAGTGTATAGCCTATCGGAATACTCCGAGGGGGTAGATGAAGCAGGCTGGCGCCGCCTGTATGAAGACGGTGACCATGTATATACCGTGTATTGTCAGCCGGATAATTCCATGGGGATCGATTATATGCGGGTTTACGGGCTGTTTAATGTGATCAGCAGCACATGAGAGGAGAGAGAACCATGAAAAAGGTTTTGATATTAGAAGACGAAGAAGCGATCCGGGCGTTTGTGGTACTGAATTTGCGCCGTGCCGGATATGAAACTATCGAGGCCGCCACCGGGGAAGAAGCCTTGGAACTTTTTGACCGTAACCCCGATGTGGATATTGCGGTGCTGGATGTAATGCTGCCGGGGATCGACGGATTGGAGGTTTGTAAAACCATCCGTGCGTCCAACCAAAAGATCGGCATCATTATGCTTACCGCCAAAGCCCAGGAAAACGATAAGGTGGCAGGCTTGATGAACGGGGCAGATGACTATGTGGCAAAACCCTTCTCTCCTTTAGAGTTGATCGTGCGGGTGGATAGTCTTTACCGCCGGGTACAGATGATGAAAGGGATCCCTGCCGAGAATAAAGACGAACTGTGCAACGGACCCTTTACCCTGAATGTTAAGAGCCGCAGGCTGGAAAAAAATGGGGAGCGGATCGTGGTGACCCAGGTGGAATTCCAACTGATGAAGCACTTTTTGGAAAATCCCGGCAAAGCCTTTTCTCGGGAGGAGATCTTCCGCACCGTTTGGGGCGATGCCTTTGGGGGCGACCGTCATAAGATCGTGGATGTAAACATCCGCCGTTTGCGGATCAAGATCGAGGATAATCCCTCTTCTCCGCAGTTTATACAAACGGTGTGGGGATTTGGATACCGTTGGGGCAATGAATAATAAAGAACGGCTTGAAAAATTGAAAGAATGGTGGCTGGAGTTTTACGAAAAGCTGAAATGGGCTATTGAAGTGGTGCAAAAGCACGTGTTTACGGGCATTACCCGCCGCTGGCTCCTCAACGTGTTTGGGGTGATCCTGCTGGTGGTGATCCTGGTATTTGCGGTGCTGTGCGCCATGCTGAAAAATTCCTACTACAATAACTGTACCAGTACCCTGCGTGCCAGCGGAGAATATATGTCCAAATACTTTGAACGGTACATCTCCCGGCAATACAATAATAATGTATCCGCAGGGTTTATGGCCATGGTAGAAGACTTTGAAGATAAGAGTACCATGGAGATGCAAGTTATTTCCCTCAACGGCAGCACCGTGTTTTCTTCCACCGGTTTTGAGATCGAGGATTTAAACGAAACCCCGGATCTGCAACAGGCAAAGAGTGGAAAATCTGCCAGTTGGATCGGTTATCACGAACCGTCGGATGAGCGGGTTGTAAGTGTATCCATGCCTCTTTATACCGAGGACGGTATTATGGTGGGCATGGTGCGGATGATGTCTTCGTTGCGCCAGGTGGACCGTATGCTCAACCAAGTGAATTTGGTGATTATGGGGGTAGGCTTTTTTATCATTTTGCTTACCACATTCACCGGTATTTACTTTATCAAATCCATTGTACTGCCACTGGGTTTTATTAACGAAACCGCCCATGAGATCGCCAAAGGCAACATGACTGCCCGGGTACAGCAGGCAGATAAAAACGACGAGATCGGCGACCTGGGGCGCACCATCAACGAAATGGCAGAAGAGCTTTCCCAAACCGAGCGGGTGAAGAATGAATTTATCTCTTCCATTTCTCATGAACTGCGCACTCCGCTAACCGCCATTCGTGGTTGGACCGAAACCATGCTGGCGGCAGATGAAAGTATGGATAGCACCACCCATCGGGGTGTGGAGATCATCTATAGCGAAACGGAGCGCCTTTCCAAAATGGTGGAGGAACTGCTGGATATGTCCCGGCTGCAAAACGGTAGCATGAAGCTTACGGTGGAGCAGTGCGACCTGCTGGCAGAATTTGAAGAAACCGTATTTATGATGAGCGAACGGGCTAAGAGCGAGTCTATTCTTATTGAATATGTGCCGGAGGAGGATTCTGTGCCGGCATTGGTGGATAAGGATCGGGTCAAGCAGGTCTTTTTCAATGTAATTGATAATGCCATTAAGCATTCCCACCCCGGCGGCAGGATCGAAATTGCCGCCCGTCTGGTGGATCGCCAGGCATTGTTTATTGTGCAGGATTTTGGTGAGGGTATCAGCGCCGAGGATCTGCCTCATATTAAGGATATGTTTTATAAAGGTTCGTCCCAAAAGCGGGGCAGCGGCATTGGTCTTGGGGTATCCGACGAGATCATGCGGCTCCACGGCGGCACACTGGAGATCGAAAGTGAGCTGAATGTGGGAACAGTTGTAACCATTTCCTTCCCGGTGAAGGAGCAGGAGGAAGTACCCATTGCAACAGATTGACAGTAGTATAATTGAATGGATCCGGGAAACCCTGGTTGCCGATTGGCTCACCCCGTTGATGAGAGCCATCACCTTTTTTGGGGAGTACGGCATTGGCTGGATCGCCATTGCATTGATCTTATTGGCATTTCCCAAAACCCGCCGTGCCGGGGTGACCATGGGGATCGCTTTGCTATTAGGCTTTCTTTTGGGGGAGGTTTTCTTAAAAAACGTGATCGGGCGCCCTCGTCCCTTTACCCTTTTGCAGGAAATTCGTTTGTTGATTCCGGCGCCCTCCGGATTTTCTTGCCCCTCGGGGCATACCACCTCGTCCTTTGCGGCGGCAACCTCAATTTTCCTTTGCCATAAAAAGCCGGGGATCGCCCCGCTGGTGATGGCGGCTTTGGTGGCTTTTTCACGCCTTTATTTTTCGGTGCATTATCTCACCGATGTATTGTTTGGAACCCTTTTAGGCATAGGCTGTGCCTGGGTGGCATGGCGGCTTGCCGGGCTGTTGTGGAAAAAAAGAAAAGGTCAAGGTTAAGAGGCTTGTTTTTTATGAGATTATTTGTTAAAATACCCGTTGGAAAGGAGGACATCGTATGAATATCTTATTGATTATCAGTGTAATTTTACTCTATTTGTATACGGTGACCTGTACCTTTTTTGCAGTACGTATTGCGGCGCTGAAGGGTCGTGGCCGCAAGTGGGGCTGGCTGGGCTTGCTCCTTGGCTTGGTGGGCGTGATCATTATCTGTTTTTTGCCCAATGCTAAAGGGGTGGTTGGCGAAACCAACCCTATCACGGCGGCGTTTCGCAAACTCACCGGCATTTCTCCGGTGGCTATGTGGATCGTGTTGGCGGGTGTTGTGGTAATCGTGGGCGGCGCTTTGTTTGGCTCCTGGCTCACGGTTTATTTGGAAAATAGAGAAGATGAATCCATGGTATCCGTAGAGGAAACAGAGAAGGAACTGCTCACACCCTCCCGTGTGAACGGTACAGTTTCTGCGGTATTCTGCGGTGATGGCAATAATTTCGCTGTAACCGATAAAGGGGATCTTTACGGTTGGGGCAACGTGGATTTGCAGGCACTGGACGAAAGCGGCAAGATCTATGAAAATGTAAAAAAAGTTTGTGTAGCAGGGGATACCATGTATATCCTCACCGCCGGCAATACCCTATATGCTAAAGGGGATAATCAAAACGCTCTAATTCCCGGACAAAAGAGTGCCACGGTAGAAAACTTTGTGGCAGTAGAGGAAAGTGTAAAGGATATTGCCCTTACAGGAACGGTGGGCGCCATCTTGAAGGAGAGCGGCAATCTTTATGTGTTTGGCGTAAATACATACGGGCAACTGGGGCGTTCTGCGGACCGAGTGGCAGATACCAACCAAAAGATGGCATCGAATGTAAAAAAAGTAGTGCTCACCGGCAGATCCTTATATTACCTTACCGAGGGCGGCGAGGTGTACGGTGTGGGTAATAATGCCTACGGTCAGTTTGGGCTGGGAGATAAAAAGGCACAGTGTTCTCCTGTTCAATTAGCCACCGATTGTGCCGATGTGGCGGCAGGATCGGATTTTCTGTTGGTGCTGAAAAAAGACGGCACGGTATGGAGTGCCGGTAATAACACTTACGGTCAGTTGGGGCGCAAGCCCGGAGAGCCCGATGAAACCAACGAAGAGCAGGAGGGCCCTGCCGTAAAGCCCGAAACCGAGCTGGGGCAGATCCCGAATCTTGCCGATGTTGAAAAAATTGAAGCCGGCGGACACAGCGCCTTTGCTTTGGCGGGTACCAATCTTTATGCTTGGGGGCAAAATCATTTGGGTCAGCTTGGTAAAGGCGGTAACGATTTCTCTGAACCTACTTTGGTACATCGCAAGGCGGCAGCTGTTCAAACCAACGGTGTGTGCACTATGCTGATCACGGAAAAGGGCACCTTAATGGGTGCCGGCAACGGGCAGGATTATCAATTGGGCGCCCATTCCGATCACAACGAATTCTTTGAGATAGCAAAGGTTGGGTGAAAATAATGCTGAATGTCGTGATGTTTATCAGCTTTGGGTTTGCTGCTCTGTTTGCTGTAATGCAGTTGATCCTGCTGCTGTATAAAACCAAGAAGAAAAGTTTAAAGGTTCGTAAAAAGGTAAAAGCCCGCCGCCGTTTTTACGGTGTTGCAGCGGGGATCTTTCTGCTGGCAGGGATCATCTTAAAATTGCTCACATTACCCGCCGCAGACGTGAAAGAGTTTATCAGTGATACCTTGCCGGTGGATTCCTATAAAGAAGCCGCCGGTAAATATACCCAAGAGCGGGCGGCTGAATACTTGCCTGTGGAAATTTTTGCTTTGGGCAACGATTATTATGTACGTACTGAAACCGGCGATGTGTATGCCCACCTGCAAAAAACCACGGTGGAAACCGATGAAAAGGGCAAGGAAACCGAAACAAAGGGTTATCAAAGCGGATTGATCTTCCAAAATGCCCTGCAGGTATCCGGCGGAAAAGATCTGGTGGCAGTGCTGGGAAAAAGGGGCACATTAAAAGTGTCGGGCGCCTTTGAGTACCAAACCTATGAAAAGGACTCTACTTATTTCCAAGAAGAGGTGTATGCCCAAAACTGTACCTATGTGGATGCAACGGAGAATACCTTGTTTTATGTAGAGAACGGCGATCTTTATTCCGCCGGCTATAATGCCTTTGGCAAATTGGGCGATGGCACCGAGCGAAACCGTTTGGAGGGCGCTATGGTGCTGGAGAACGTGGCTTCTGTGTCCTCCGGCGAGACCCACACCCTGGTGGTGGATGCGTACGGAAACCTTTACGGGTTCGGCGATAACAGTTACTCTGAAATGGGTAACCGTACCACCGCTCAAAGCACCACTCCGGAAAAACTGATGGCTGGGGTCAAGCAGGCAGAAGCCGGGCGGTATTTCAGCGTAGTGCTCACCAAAAACGGCGAGGTGTATGTGGCAGGCCGCAACGATAAAGGGCAGCTGGGTACCGGTGATGCCCGGGATTATGCTACCTATATTAAAATATTAGAAGGAATTACCGAAATTTCGGTAAACAAAAACTCTTGCGCCGCCCTCAGCGCCAGCGGTACCCTTTATGTGTGGGGCGATAACAGCGCCCATCAACTGGGAATCGGCGGCGAGGTTATCACAGAACCCACCCGCTTGGCAGCGGATGTTTACGATGTGGCAATGGGAGAGAACTCCATGGGTATCATCAAGTTGAACCGGGATGTGGTAACCACCGGTACGGCGCGAAAAGAGTTGAATAACGAATATGCGCAAACACTGTGGGCATTCGATGCAACGGTACCGGAGAGTAAACTGTACCGTGAAACGGTGGAAATGCCTACCCGCCCGGAATAAAATCAAGAAAATTGAAAAAAATACTTGATTTTACCGATGAAGTATGATAGAATTACCCAAGTAACGAAGTATGAAGCAAAAAAGAGGTGAGAACCATGCAGGAAGGGATCCATCCCAACTATGAAAAGGCTGTTGTAAAGTGTGCCTGCGGTAACACTTTCGAAACCCGCTCCACCAAGAGCGAGATCCGTGTTGAAATTTGTTCCAAGTGCCATCCTTTCTTTACTGGCAAGCAGAAGCTGGTTGATACCGGCGGACGGGTAGACAGATTTAAGAAGAGATATAATCTGGATAAATAATCACAAAATCAAAAAAGAGGAACCCTTTGGTTCCTCTTTTTTAATAGCGGAGGTTGTTATGATCGATACGATCCTATGGGATTTTAACGGCACGGTTATGAACGATATGGGTGCTTCTGTGGGCGCCGTGAATGCCATGTGCGCCCGCCGGGGATTGCCTGCCATTACCGAGGAATGGTACACCCTGAACCTGGTTATGCCGTTGGAACGTTTTTACGCAAATATCGGCTTTGATATGGAACGGGAGCGGATCGAAGAGGTTTCCGAAGAATTTCAGCGGGAATGCAGTAAATTTTCCCGCCCGGTCTTTCCGGAAGTGATGGTGGCGCTGGAAGCATTTCGCCAAAAGGGATTGCGTCAGTTGCTTTTTTCTTCTTTGCATCACGATATATTGATACGCCAGGCAGAGGAGCGGGGCATTCTTTCCTATTTCGAGGGAATCGTGGGCAGGCAGGACCGCCGTTTGGGCGGTAAAGAGCAGGCGGCTTCTGCCTACTTAAAGGAGCACGGAATAGATCCCAAGCGTGTGCTGGCAGTGGGAGATCTTACCACCGATTATCAGATGGCATGCCACGTGGGATGCCCCTGCGCCTTGATCGAAAAGGGCCATCAGCACCGGGAAATTTTAAGCAAGACCGGAGCCTATGTGCTTCATGATGCATCGGAACTTGAACAATTATTGGAGGAATTGGTATGAATATTGAAAAGGTATTGGAAAACATAAAAAAGAACCGCATGGAGCCTTATTTTGTGCAAACCAAGGATGAGGTGGTTCCCTTGGTGGAAAAACTGTTGCCGGCGGGCATAACCGTTAGTGTGGGCGGTTCTATGACCTTAAAAGAAACCGGTGTGGCAGATCTGCTACGCAGCGGGAAATATGAATTTTTAGATCGTGCCCGCCCGGGCATTACCCCTGAAGAGGTAAAGCAGGTATATCGTGATACCTTCTCGGCAGATGCCTTTCTTTGCTCCGCTAATGCCATTACCGAAAATGGGGAACTGGTAAATGTTGACGGCAATTCCAACCGCATTGCCGCCCTGCTGTTTGGCCCCGATTCGGTGATCGTGGTGGCAGGGGTCAATAAGATCGTTGCCAATGCGGAGGAAGGCTTTAAACGGATCAAGGAGATTGCCGCCCCAAAAAATACCCAGCGGTTAAATTGCAATACCTATTGCCGGGAAAAGGGCGTTTGCGTGGCTGCAGAGGGCGGTCTTGCCAGTGGCTGCGGCAGTGAACAGCGGATCTGCTGTAATTTCCTTGTTAGCGGTCCCCAACGGATCCCCGGCAGAATTAAAGTGATTCTGGTAAATGAAAATTTAGGATATTAAAAGGAGCTGTAAAAAATCCCAAGATTTTTTACAGCCCCTTTTTTTATTTTGTTACGAAGAAATGCTGTTAAAAGTTAATGTTTTTCCTGCCTTTTGCGGTTTGGACTTTTTTTACATCCCCGTTTATGCATTTTTAAGATCATTCCAAAGGGTGTTGTATAGTTCCAGGGTTGCTTGGGGCAGGTTGGTATATACTTCGGTTTTGGCTACGGTACTGTCGTCGGGATAGGCGATCTCGTTATTTTTGATCTCCTTCGGAAGAGCGTCATAAACCTGTTGTTGGGGGGTGGAGTAAGCAGTAAATTCCCGATTGCGCTCTGCAATATCCTGCCGGCAGAGGAAGTTGATATACTTTTCTGCCGCCTCTTTGTTAGGAGCATCTTTTACGATGCACGCACAGTCCACAAAACGGTTGGTGCCCTCTTGGGGAACTGTGTAGGCAAGATCGGGATTTTCATCGATCATGGAAATGGCATCGCCGCTATACACCGGGCAAATGGCGGCAGAGCCGCTTTCCATTTTACTGAAAATATCGTCGGAAACATAAGCCTGCAGCAGTTCTTTTTGTTTAATAAGATCGGCGGTTGCCACCCGCAACTCCGCTTCGCTGGTGGTGTTCAGGGAACAGCCGTTTTTCAGCAGTGCAACCCCTATGGTATCTCGGGAATTGTTGTACATCAGGATCTGGTCCTTGTACTGTTCCTCCCACAAAACATTCCAGGTGGTGGGTCTTTCCTTTACCACAGTGGTGTTGTAAAGCAGCCCCACCGTACCCCAAGTATAGGGAACTGAATAAAGATTGGCAGGATCGTAGTCCAGATTTTTAAAGTTTTCCATAATATATTGGAAATTGGGTACATTTTCAAAATTAATGGGGTCCAGCATCTCCTCGGCGATCATCCGCCCTACCATATAATCCGAGGGGAAAACCACATCATAGGTGCCGGGGGAGTTTTTAACTACGGCATACATGGATTCGTTGTTATCGTAGATCTTATAAACTACCTTGATCCCCGTTTCTTCTTCAAAGAGGTCGTTTATTTCTTCGTCGAGATACTCACCCCAATTATACACATAAACCACTTCGTTGGGCTCATATCGTTTACAGCCTGCCATGGATAGCATCAGCAGCACAAGGATCACTGCTGCTGCCAAAATTCGCTTGGCTTTCATATTAGGTACGCGCCTCCTTTTTGGGTTTCTTTGGGGGAAGATTGGCGATGATCAACACGATCAGCACCACAACCACCATCACGCCGCAAAGAGCGTTCATAGAAAGATTGATACGGGTTTTTGTGGTGGTATAGATCACGGTGGCAAGGGTTTCCACCTCCACACCCTTTAAGAAAAAGGTTACCACAAAATCGTCTACTGAAAGGGTCAGCGCCAGCAAAAATCCCGAGATGATTCCCGGCATGATCTGCGGGAGCACTGCCTGGCGAAACGCCCGGGTTGGCGGCGCTCCTAAATCCAGAGCGGCTTCGTAAATGGAGGGATCCATCTGCCGCAACTTCGGCATTACCGAAAGGATCACATACGGAATATTAAAGGTAATGTGCGCCAGCAGCACGGTACCGTACCCCAGGGAGATTCCCAGCACCGAGAAAAAGAGCATCAACGAAACGCCGGTGATAATATCCGGGTTCAGCACCGGGATATAGGTAACATCCATCACCGCATTGCGAACCCCCTTGCGCAGGTATTGAATACCCATTGCCGCCATGGTGCCGATCACCGTGGCAACAACAGCAGAGATCAGCGCAATGACCAGGGTGTTGAGCAGGGCTGACATGATCTGCTCGTCTTGAAACAGGTTTACATAATTTTTCAATGTAAAACCACTAAAGATTACTTTGGATTTTCCACTGTTAAAGGAAAAGAAGATCAGGTAAGCAATGGGGAGGTAGATCAGAGCAAAAACAATAAAGATATAACTTTTTTGAATAAATTTTCTCATAGGATCCCCTCCTTGGTCTCGTCGTCTAAAAAGCTGAAGATCACCAAAATGAAGAGGATCAGTACCAGCATTACCAGGCTGATCGCCGCACCCACATTGGGGTTGTAAACAGCTAAAAATTGTTCTTGAATAATATTACCGATCAGGTTAAATTTGGCGCCACCCAATTTTTCCGAGATCACAAAGGTGGAAACGGTGGGTACAAATACCATAATAATACCGCTTCCCACACCCGGCATGGTAAGGGGAAGGATCACCTTTTGGAATACCCGGAACCGCCCGGCGCCCAGATCCTGGGCGGCCTCGATCACCCGCCGATCTAATTTTTCCAGAGCGGTGTAAATAGGCAGTACCATAAAGGGTAGGTAGTTATAGATCAAGCCCAGTACCACTGCAAAAGCATTGTTGCGGATCTGTAGATCGATCCCGGCAGATTTCAGCCAGTTTTGCATCACATCCAAAATATCCTGCATGGCTTGGGTGCGGAGTACAAAATTGATCCACATGGGAAGCATCAGCAAGATCATCAGTACCGCCTTTGCCCGATCGCTTTGCTGCGCCATGCAGTAAGCAAGAATATAGCCGATTACCAGGCAACAGGCAGTTGCAATAAGAGCATAAAGCAAGGAACGCAACAACACTGGCCAATATTTAACGATCTGCTGTACGTTTTCCAAGGTAAAGGCGCCGCCGGCATCGGTGAATGCACAGTAAGCGATCATCAGCAGCGGCACAACAATAAACACAATTGCCCATACATAGTACGGAACAGCAATCAGTTTCTTTTTCAATTTGCGCTGCCTGCCTCCTTTGCCATAATATGAATATATTCGGGAATGATCTTCATGCCGATCTTGGTGCCGGGCTCCCGGCAGGTAATGGAATGGATCTTCCAAAGATAGTTTGCCGAGCGTACCATCATTTCATAATGAACGCCCTTAAAGGTTACGGATTCCACAATGCCGCAAAGCTGTTCTTCCTCCGGCTCCCGGATCGTAATATCCTCGGGGCACACTACCACGTCCACCGGGTTGTTTTCACCAAAGCCCGCATCCACGCAGGGGAATTCCACACCCTCAAACTGCACCAGATAATCCTTGATCATGGTGCCGGAGATAATGTTGCTCTCTCCAATAAAATCTGCCACAAAGGGGTTTTTAGGCTCGTTGTAAATATCCTCGGGAGTGCCGATCTGCTGGATCAGCCCATCCTTCATTACCACTACTGTGTCGCTCATAGTAAGGGCTTCTTCCTGATCGTGGGTTACATAAATAAAGGTGATCCCCATCTGCCGCTGGATCCGCAGCAGTTCATTTTGCATTCCCTTGCGCAGTTTCAGATCCAGTGCACCCAAAGGCTCGTCCAATAGCAAAACCTTAGGGTTATTGATCAAAGCACGGGCAATGGCAACCCGCTGCTGCTGACCGCCGGAAAGGGATGTAACATTTCTTTTCTCAAAGCCTTTCAGGTTCACAAGCTCCAGCATTTCGCCCACCCGGCGGCGGATCTCTGCCTCGGGAGTTTTGGAAAGGCGCAGACCAAAGGCGATATTTTCAAAAACATCATAATGAGGGAAAAGGGCATACCGCTGAAAAACCGTGTTGACCTGCCGTTTGTGGGCGGGTAGTTTGCTAATGTCTTGCCCTTCAAACAAAATTCGTCCTTCAGAAGGCTGCACAAAGCCGGCGATGGTGCGCAGTGTTGTGGTTTTACCGCAGCCGGAGGGACCCAGCAGGGTAACAAACTCTTTATCCCGGATATTTAAATTAAAATGATCCAGAATAACCTCGCCCTCAAAGGAAACATGAATATTTTGCAGCTCGATGATGTTTTTCAACGCTGATCTCAACCTCCAATGAATATAATAAATCAAGATATAATATAATCACTTTATTCCGGTTTGTCAATAAAAAAACACAAAAAAACTCATATTTTTTACATGAATTTTACGATGTTTTTGCAAAAGGTCGATTTGGTTTTTGGGGTTTCTTCGTTTTTCTTCTTATTCCTCTTGAATGCTTTTGTTTACTCGATTTTTTCAAGAAAGGAGCAAAATTCCAAATTATCTATTGACACAAAAAAATCGCTATGTTAAAATTAATCTATTATAAATATTAATTAATAATGCGGCAGAATCCGGCAATTATCGGCAAAGGTAGAAGCAGTTGCACTGCCTCTGCCTGCTTATAATGTTGTGGGGCACTGCTGTGAGACAATGTTCATTTTTGTGTTTTATCCGGTTTTCCGGCTGAAATAAATATTCTTTTTAAGGAGAAATAAGAAGATGAAAAAGTGTTCTAAAATCGTAGCGGTGCTGGCTATTGTGGCATTGGCACTGTGTTGCTTTACCGGATGTGGCGAAAAAGCCGAAAACACCGCTATTAAAATCGGTGGTACCGGTCCTCTTACCGGCGGCGCTGCCATTTACGGTAACGCTGTTTATAACGCTGCCAAGATCGCCGTTGAGGAGATCAACGCTCTGGGCGGTATTCAGTTTGAAGTAAAGTATGAAGACGACGTGCACGATCCCGAAAAGGCTGTAAATGCTTACAACAGCCTGAAAGACTGGGATATGCAGATCTTCCTGGGCTCTGTTACTTCTAAGCCCGGCGAGGCTACTTCTGTAAATGCAAACGAAGATCATATCTTCTACCTCACTCCCTCCGGTTCTTCCACAAACATTTTGGGCGGCGTTGCCGATCCTTTAACCGGCAATGTGGATATTGCGCGTAAAGATAATGTATTCCAAATGTGCTTTATGGATCCCAACCAGGGTGAAGCGTCTGCTACCTATATTAGTGAGCAGAAACTGGGGGAGAAGATCGCCGTTATCTATAAAAACGACGACGTATATTCCACCGGTATCTACAACAGCTTTAAAGCAAAGGCAGATGAGTTGAAACTGAATATCGTTTCCACCACTACCTTTACCGAGGATACTAAAACCGATTTCTCTGTACAGGTTGCTGCCGCCAAGGATGCAGGCGCCGATCTGGTGTTCCTGCCCATGTACTATGAATCTGCCGCTCTGATTCTGAAAGAAGCCAAGGATACCGGCTACGCCCCCAAATTCTTCGGTGTAGACGGTATGGACGGTATTCTTACCCTGGAAGGTTTCGATAAATCTTTGGCAGAGGGCGTTATGTTGCTGACTCCCTTTAATGCCGATGCCGACGACGATGCCACCAAGGCATTTGTTGCTAAGTATAAGGAAGAGTACGGCGAGATCCCCAACCAGTTCGCCGCCGACGCTTATGACTGTATCTATGCTATTTATAAGGCACTGGATAACGGCGAAGCACTGAAAGACGGAGATACCTTCAACTACAATATCACCGCCGATGAACTGTGCGATATGCTGGTTGAAACCTTTACTTCTGCCGATTTTAACTACTCCGGCCTTACCGGTGAAAACATGACCTGGACAGCATCTGGTGCGGTTTCCAAGAGCCCCAAGGGTATGGTGATCGAAAACGGTGCTTATGTAGGTATGGATTGATTCTAATAAATAATTGATTTGACCGGGAGGGCTGCCGGTAACGGCGGCCCTCTCGCTTGCATTAATATGAGAGTGGATGAGGTGTTCTTGTGTTAACCTTTCTGAACCATTTTATCAACGGCATCAGTTTGGGCAGCATCTATGCGATCATTGCTCTGGGCTATACCATGGTTTACGGCATTGCTAAAATGCTGAACTTTGCCCACGGCGATGTAATTATGGTAGGTGCCTATGTCTGCTTTTTTGCCGTGTCCGGATTTAATCTTCCGCCGGTAGTAGGGTTACTGCTGGCTATTATCATTTGTACGGCGTTGGGTATTATTATTGAAAAACTGGCTTATAAGCCCCTGCGCCAGGCCACTTCACTGGCAGTGTTGATCACCGCCATCGGTGTGAGTTATTTTCTTCAAAATGCGGCCCAGCTGCTTTGGACCTCCAACCCCAAAATGTTCCCCGATCTTTTTGGCGGTGCAGCTCTGCAACTGTTTGGCGGGCGGCTGCCCATTACGGTGGGTACGTTGGTTACCATTTTCGCTTGTGTAGTGATCATGGTGGCGCTGACTCTTTTTACTGCTAAAACTAAAATGGGCAAAGCCATGCGTGCCTGCTCCGAGGACAAGGGTGCTGCCCAGCTGATGGGTATTAACGTAAACCGCACCATTTCCGTCACCTTTGCCATTGGCTCTGCACTGGCGGCTATTGCCGGTGTACTGTTGTGCTCTGCTTATCCCTCCCTGGTGCCCACCACCGGTTCTATGCCCGGTATTAAGGCATTCACGGCGGCGGTATTCGGTGGGATCGGTTCCATACCCGGTGCTTTGATTGGCGGTGTGCTTTTGGGTATTATCGAGATCTTTGCCGGCGCTTACATCTCCACCCAGCTTTCCAACGCCATTGTATTTTTGGTACTTATTGTGGTATTGCTGGTGAAGCCTACCGGTCTGCTGGGCAAGCAGATCCGCGAGAAAGTGTAAGGTGGCAACCATGAAAAAGATTTTAAATAATAAAAAACTTCTAAGCAATTATGCTACCTACGCAGGGGTGATCCTGCTCTTTGTGGTGCTGCAGATCATGAACAGTGCCGGTGCCCTTTCCTCTACCATGCAGGGTCAGCTGGTTCCCGTGTGCGCTTATATCGTAATGGCGCTTTCCCTGAACCTGACCGTTGGCGTGCTGGGGGAGTTGAGCCTGGGACATGCCGGCTTTATGAGCGTGGGTGCATTCAGCGGTGCAGTGGCAGCCGCTGCTATGCAGAATACCATCCCTCATGCCGGTCTTCGCCTTTTGATCGCCATGCTTTTAGGCGCTTTAATGGCGGCAATCTTCGGCGTATTTGTGGGTGTGCCGGTGTTGCGTCTGCGGGGCGACTATCTGGCAATCGTAACCCTGGCCTTTGGCGAGATCATCAAATCCATTGTAACCAACCTTTATGTGGGAATGGATGGGCACGGTCTTCATTTCAGCTTTTTAAATAATAAGTTGCATATGGAAGGCGGTAAAATGATCATCAACGGACCCATGGGTGTTTCCGGTATTTCCAAGATCTCCACCTTCCTGGCAGGCTTTTTACTGATCATGGTTACCTTGATCATTATCTTTAACTTGGTAAACAGCCGTTCCGGCCGTGCCATTATGGCACTGCGGGATAACCGTATAGCCGCCGAAAGCGTGGGCATTAATGTTACCAAGTATAAGCTGATGGCGTTTGTGATGTCTGCTGCACTGGCGGGCGCCGCAGGTACTCTTTTTGCCCTTTGCCAAAACACCGTGAGTGCTTCTAAATTTGATTTTAACACCTCTATTTTGGTATTGGTATTCGTGGTATTGGGCGGCTTGGGCCGTATGTGGGGCTCCATTATCGCTGCCACCGCATTAACTATTCTGCCCGAGCTGCTGCGGGAATTCTCCGAATACCGTATGCTGATTTATGCCATCGTGCTGATTTTGGTTATGCTGGCAACCAATAATCCCACCATCAAGGGATTTTTTGCAAAGATCTTTAAAGGGAAAGGGGTGGAAAAAGAATGAACAATCCTTTTCAGAAACCTAAAATGGTGCCGGTTCCCAGCCATTCAATTATCCCCGAGCGGGATCTGGGTAAAGCCCCTATCCTGGAGTGCCAGCACCTGGGCATTGAGTTTGGCGGCTTAAAGGCTGTTAACGACTTAAACTTAACCATCGGCAGAACCGAGATCGCCGGCTTGATCGGTCCCAACGGTGCCGGTAAAACTACTGTGTTTAACCTGCTCACAAAGGTATATCACCCCACCCACGGTACGATCCTGCTGGATGGAAAAGATACCTCCGGTAAGTCCACCGAGCAGATCAACAAAATGGGTATTGCCCGTACCTTCCAAAATATTCGCCTGTTTTCCAACCTGAGTGTGGAGGATAACGTAAAGATCGGCTTGCATAACCAAGAGGTTTATTCCACTGCCGCAGGCATTTTGCGGCTTCCCTCTTATTGGAAAAAGGAAAAGCGCGCCCATGAGCGTGCCTTGGAACTGCTTTCCATCTTTGATATGCAGGATATGGCTAATATGAAAGCCGGTAGCCTGCCCTACGGCGCTCAGCGCCGTTTGGAGATCGTGCGTGCGCTGGCTACCAATCCCAAACTGTTGCTGTTGGATGAGCCTGCCGCCGGTATGAACCCCTCCGAAACCGCAGAACTGATGGAAAATATCGTGAAGATCCGGGATACCTTCCAGATCGCCATTCTGCTTATTGAGCACGATATGAACCTGGTAATGAATATCTGCGAGGGCATTTGTGTGCTGAACTTTGGCGAAGTGATCGCCAAGGGCACTGCCGAAGAGATCCAGGGGAATCCCACCGTTATTGAAGCCTACCTGGGCAAAAAGAAGGAGGGTTAAGTAAATGCTGAAGGTCAATAATATCAATGTTTATTATGGAAGCATCCATGCCATTAAGGATGTATCTTTTGAAGTGCATCCCGGCGAGATCGTTACTCTGATCGGGGCTAACGGCGCCGGTAAGAGCACCATCTTACAAACGGTTTCCGGGCTTCTTCGTTCCAAGACCGGCTCCATTGAATTTTTGGATCAGGATCTTTCCAACGTCCCAGCCCATAAGATCGTGGCAGAGGGCTTGGCGCACGTGCCGGAGGGCCGCCGTGTCTTTTTGCAGATGACGGTAGAGGATAACCTGACCATGGGCGCATTTACCCGCCCCGGCAGCGAGTTTGCCGAAAGTCTTGCGGATGTTTATGAGCGATTCCCCCGCTTAAAGGAGCGGCGTAAGCAGATTGCCGGCACCCTCTCCGGCGGTGAGCAGCAAATGCTGGCAATGGGCAGAGCGCTGATGAGCCGCCCCCGCTTGCTGATGCTGGACGAACCCTCCATGGGTCTTTCTCCCATCCTGGTTCAGCAGATCTTCGATATTATCAAAGAACTGCATAAGGCAGGCACCACCATCCTGCTGGTAGAGCAGAATGCCCAGATGGCGCTTTCTGTGGCAGACCGTGCCTATGTGCTGGAATCCGGTAAGGTGGTTCTTTCCGGTAGCGGTGCAGAGCTTGCCGAAAGCGACGAAATCAAAAAAGCTTATTTAGGTGGCTAAATATTTATAACAATATAAAAAACGGTTGAGCATTCGATCAACCGTTTTTTTATTTATCTTCTTTTTCGTAAAAAGTAATAATCAAGATCCTCTTTGATCTTATCGCTGACCTCCCGGGGGAGGGGGAACTGCTTGGCAGTAACCAGACGGCGGGTAAACTCTGTAATAAACTCCATATCCGCCAGCAACTGCCGGGGGCTCATGACCTTGGCAGTGTCGTAACGGTTATGGATGGGCGCAATACTGCTTGGCGCATAGCGGGCAAAGGAAAGGGCAGGAACGCCGCAATCGGCAAAGGAATTGGAATCGCTGGAGCGAATGCCGTATTTGCTTTCCATGCTAAAGCCCAATTCATCAGCAATGCATTCCATGTAGTGCTTTGCCTTTTCTGTGGCGGTGGAAAAGGCGGTAAATTTGCCCATGGTGCAACCCAGCATATCCAGGTTAATGTTTAAAAGAAGTTTGGAAAGCTCCTCTTGGTGCTCCGTGCAATAGGCCTTGGAGCCCAAGAGTCCCCGTTCTTCGGAACCGCACCATAAAAGACGAATGCCGTAGTGGTGGGGTGTGCGGGCAAAATATTCTGCAATGTGGAGTAAACCGATGCTACTGGACATATTATCGTAGGCACCGGTGGAAAGGGCGGTGGAATCGTAATGGGCAGAAAAGATCACCATTTCCTCTGTTTCTCCCGGCAGATCCACAATTACATTGTGGGATTGCCCTGTAGTGGCGGTCTGCTGCAGGGTGATCTCTGCCATGGCTTCGCCCTGCTCCACGATCTTAACTGCATCTTCGGCGTGGATCATTACCCCGGGGATCCGTTCGGCATCGTTGGTAACATGGCGCAGTTCCTTTTGGTCAATATCCCGATCGCTGTAATACAGGTTTCCGTTGTAGCCAATAAAACCAACGGCGCCGTGGGCCAAAAGATCCCGGTAGGTCCAGTATCCCGGAACACCGTCGATCAACACGATTTTTCCCTTGCACTGCTTTAAGGAAACGGCATCGTTGTGGGTAAAGTAATATAAGGGGGCTTTTACCGTTCCGTTTCCTGCATTAAAGTATCCCTTGCAGGGATATGTTTCTCCGTTTACTGTAAGGCGCGCTTCGGTAATGCTGTATAGAGGCACCTCAAAGGGCTCGATCTGCGCCGTTAGACCCAGTTCCTCGCAAGCCTGGCATAGATATTTTGCACAGTGCAGTTCTTCTTTACTGCCGCCGGTGCGGATATATGCGGTTTCTTTCAGTATTTCATTGATCTTTTGTATATTCATAGAAAATTTTCACCTTCTTGTTTCATATTGAGATGTTCAGTTCGTTCATTTTTTGGCGTATCACTTTATACGCAGTTTCGGCATCCTGAATATCGAGCACAGCGGCTTCAAAGGGGCAGATGCCGTTTCCCTGCCGGTTGGTAATATTTTCTGCAAGAGTATCGTATTCTGTGTGGATTTCGTGCCGGGTAAGTGTATGCAGAGCAGATCGGCTGATTACTTGGGCATATACAGCCTTTACCCCCAGCAGAAGATAGAGGAACGCCGTTGCTTTTCCAACCACTTTGTCGGCGGCGGCATAATTTTTAAAATTTTTTTTGCTCTCAAGCCAAACCACCAAAGGTTTTACCCCACGTTGCACAGAGGTGTGGATATTCTCATCTAAACACAGCACGCTCGTATATTCGCCGGCTCGTAATAGTTCTTTTGCTTTTGTTAGATCCTTTGTTATCATAATTCTTCAGATAATTATATAGATTCTCTTTTTATCAATTTTCATTTATACGCCTCCAAAATCATTAGTATCATTATAACACGCCAAACCGAAAACTGCAAGGTGAAGAGGGGGAACGTCTTTCCATAAAAAGTTTCAGCCGCACTTTTTTAAAGTGCGGCTGCTTCATTAAATAACAAACTGCAATATGCAAAAGGCGGTGTAGATCCCCAAAAGGAGAATGCCTTGCCAGCGTGAAAGTTTCTCCCGGAAAAGGGTGGGAATAGTCATGATCATCATAACCGCAAGCATCACCGGAATATCCAGCACCAAGGAGGAGTTGATACCGGCAATGGTACCGGAAACGGGGATGTCAAAGGGGTTGATGGTGATCGCTGCACCGCTCACCAGAACCAGGTTGAAAAGGTTTGCACCGATGATATTACCCAAAGAAAGGGAGCCATGTCCTTTTAAAAGAGCAGTAATGGCGGTAACCAATTCCGGCAGGGAAGTGCCCAGAGCAACAATGGTCAAGCCGATAACCTTTTCGGAAACACCGCATTTTTCAGCCACAAGGATGGCATTGTCTACTAATAGATCTGCACCCACGGCGATCAGGGCGGCGCCCAGAACCAAAAGGATAATGTCCTTTAGCAGGCTGTCCTTGGTTCCTTCCTTAACGGATTCCACCACGTGATCCTCGCCACTGTGCGCTTCCAGGCTTTCCTCGCTGGTCATGGCGCCAAACTCTTCTTCTATCATTACCGTTTCCACCGAGGCGGCAGTCTTTTTCATCCGCAGAACAGTTGAGATCATGTAGACTAAAAAGACACAGAGCAGCAGAATGCCGACCATGCGGCTAAAGGTACCGGAAAAATAGGCAATGCCGCAATAGAGGGCGGCAGCGCCGAAAAAGAATGCAACCGGCAGGACCATACTTTTTCTGGCGGCAGGACCGGGCTTAATGGCAATGGTCAAGGCGGCAATCAAAGAGGTGTTGCA
This sequence comes from Eubacteriales bacterium, assembly GCA_045538295.1. Classification (GTDB taxonomy): domain Bacteria; phylum Bacillota; class Clostridia; order Oscillospirales; family QAKW01; genus QAKW01. The sequence continues at coordinate 3,423 of JAZSRD010000049.1, read as the reverse complement.
AATGATAGAGCCAATGGCATTGCCGTATGCAATGGAGCCACTGCCCTGAAAGGCGGCTCCTGCCGAAACCATTACCTCCGGCAGGGTTGTTCCAATGGAAACAACCGTTGCTCCGATCAGCAGTTCGGGTAAATGAAACCGCCGGGCGATCCCGGTGGCACCGTCCACAAACCAGTCTCCGCCTTTGATCAAAAGCACAAAGCCCACTGCAAGTAATAAAATGGGAATCAACATGTTTATACTCCTTGTTTTGTTATTCATTAATTATATCATGCATGTAGCAAGAGCCTTTATAATGTAACGCTTTTTACTTATTTGAATTTTTTGGATTTTTGAAAATTGCACCTATGATCATAATAACTGCGAAAACAATGCAGTAAAACAAAACCGGGAAAGAAAAGGCACCGTTTTCTTTTGCTTGCATATAGGGCGTTATGCCATGGGCATATACCGCCGCAAATACCATGAAGCAGCAAGAAAGAGTGGCAAGAGCCGGCAGGAGAAATCGTTTTACAAAACCCAGTTCTTTTTCTTTTTTCATCCAAAGGATAAAGATGGGAATGTAAAGAGCGTAGATCGTAATAATGGGAAGCTCTGAAGAATCAAAATTAAAATAGCCGAACCAACCGCCGTCGGTCAGATTTGCACCGTAGAAGTAAATAAGCCAAATGCTGCAAAGAAAAAGTCCCCAAACAGATGAATTAGTAACCATATTCGTGGATTTGTCTATCTGGTTAAACATAGTTGGTCTTGGGCCTTCGTTACGGCAAGCAATGGCATACATGCCCCGTGTGGTAGCAACCATCAAGCCGTTTAATGTGCCAAGGCAAGAAATAACAATGCAAATATTAAGGAACGTTCCGCCGATTCCGCCAAAGATATTTGTAAATGCAGTGGTGGCACCTTCGTTGATCAAAACTTCATTTGTGGCGCCACCTGCAACGCCGATATAATAGAAAACATAGGCTACAACAACAATAAGAGAGCCAATAATCAAAGCCAGAGGCAAGTTTTTCTTGGCATTTTTAAGTTCGGCATTAATAGATGTGGCAACGATCCAGCCCTCATAGGCAAAAACTGTGGCAACAATGGCAGCAAAAAGACCGCCGCCGGTACCGCCGGCTATTTCGGTAACCACGGTTGTAAAATTATTGGTTAACGTTCCGTTAAAAAAGCCCACTAGGGTACCCACAATAGCCATTAAAAATATGGGAATAAGCTTGATCACAGTTGCGCTAACCTGGAATTTACCGGCCAGTTTCGGTGAGAGTACATTCATTGTATAGGAGGCGATCAAGAAAAAGCCGGCAAGAGCCAAAACTTCTGCACCAACCATGCTCCAGCCAAAAAGAACCCCGAAATATCTTGCGGAAACCCAAGCAAGCACAGAGGTCATGCCCGGATAATAGATATTGGCTAAAAACCAAGCCAAATAGTATGCGTAAGATTTTCCGCAGGCGGCTTCCGCATAATCAACAGCGCCGCTTACCTTTTCATGCTTGGTTGCCATGTTGGCAAACTGCAACGAGCAAACGATCATTAAAAGACCGGTTATGATCCAAGCAAATATGCCGATCGGCATATTTCCACCGGTTGCAGCCAACACGTTTTGCGCTTTAAAAAATAAACCGGAGCCAATTACGGTTCCCACAACCATACATATGGCGGTTGGCAACCCGTATTTTTTTTCTAACTTTCCCATGGTTTTACCCCCTATTTAATATCTGGAGATATTGTAACAAAAAAACAGTAGTTTGTAAAGAAAAAAGAGAGAGGGTGGCGCCCTGCCTTGTTAACGATCCCGAAATGGCAGCAAGAAAAGTGAGCGGGATCATTTATGAAGATGCAACCGGGCAAGAGCTCGCAACCAGGGGACGGTTCTGTGATTGAATGAGTCTGAAATTTGTTGGGAATAGAAAATAAAAGCCGCCCAAGGGGCGGCGAGAAAGAGGGATGCGCCTGCTTTGCAGGCTGACTGCTTGCTGACCGCTCCGCACTGCTCGCAGTACCCGTCTGCGCACCAGTCGGCTACAAAACAGCCGCACCGGGCTGTTTTGCAAAACGCCGGCTGCCCCCTTGGGGTTCAAATCTCTCTTTCTCTCGCCAAACGAACAAAAATCCGGTATCCAAAAAGGATACCGGATTTTGTTTGGCGGAGAAAGAGGGATTTGAACCCTCGCGGCGGTTACCCACCCTACGCCCTTAGCAGGGGCGCCTCTTCGGCCTCTTGAGTATTTCTCCACATAGTTTACCGAAGTGATCATTTAATTTGCCATGTTATTATATAATAAACTAAAATAATTGTCAAGGTCAATTTATAATCTTTTTATACCGCTCGCCAAATGGGTGTATTTTTTAGGAAACTATTGACGAAAAAATCGAAAAATGATATAAATAAGATATAGGAAGGAGTGATTGCATGAAGAAGATCAGCAAAATTCTATGGGGTATTATTTTGGTGGCTTTGGGTGTGGTTGTTGCACTGAATGCCTTTGAAATTACCAATATCGACATATTGTTTGACGGCTGGTGGACGGCATTTATTATTATACCCTGTGCCATCGGATTATTTACCGAACGGGATAAGATTGGAAACTTGGTCGGTCTTTTGGTCGGCGTTTTTCTGCTTTTGTGTTGCCAAAACATTCTTAGTTTCGATATGCTTTGGAAACTGGCGGTACCTGCGGTCATTGTACTTATTGGTATCAAAATGATCTTTAGCGGAATTGCCGGGGGTAAGAGCGCCGAAGCCATTAAAAAGCTGCAGCAGGAGAGGGGCAATGTAAAAAGCGGCACAGCCGTTTTCTCCGGGCAAAACATGAACTATTCCGGTGAAGTGTTTGAGGGAGCAGTTCTCACCGCTGTGTTCGGCGGGGTTGATTGCGATCTTTCTAACGCTATTATCGAAAAGGATTGCCTGATCACTGCAACAGGGATTTTCGGCGGTGCAGATATTCTGGTGCCGGACAATATCAACGTGAAGGTAACCTCTACTTCTATTTTTGGCGGTGTTTCTGATGAAAAGAAACGGGCACCTGTGGAGGGGGCGCCCACACTTTATGTACGGGCGATCTGCATTTTCGGCGGCGTGGATATAAAATGATCAAAGGAGCATAACGATGGAAAAGAAACTTTATAGATCAAAGGAAAATAAAAAGATCTGCGGTGTATGCGGCGGAGTTGGCGAATATTTCAATATCGATCCCACTCTGGTTCGATTGGGTATGGCAGTCCTTTCCCTTTTTGCCGGCGGCGGAATTTTGCTTTATATCGTTGCCGCCATTGTAATTCCAGAAAAGAATGACTAAATAAGAGACTGTAAAAAAAGTCCGAACCGCAAAAGGCAAGAAAAAACAGTAACTTTTAACAACGTTCCTTCGTAATAAAATTAAAAAATAGGCTGTAAAAAATCTTAAGATTTTT
>JAZSRD010000097.1:0-3547 GCA_045538295.1 Eubacteriales bacterium | reverse complement strand
CATTGCCGTATTTATGATAGTAGTAGATCGGCAAGGCCGCCCAGCCGTGGCACAAACTTCCCGCATTGTGAAAATCCGATGCGCCTTTTACCGTTTCCCAAAAGGTTGTGGCTCCGTTGAAGAGCATATTGCCCCAAATTCTTTCAATGTCGTCCAGTATCCACCGATAGTTAGCAGGCTCAGTCAACAATGCATCGTATTTAAAAACATTGTAACTCAAAGTTATGGGTAACAGGCTTTCACTGCCCTTCAGAAGTTCACGCACCTCAGCAAGATGTTCGTCGGGGCAAGCACCACAGCAGATCATCAACGCCTGGGTAAGCTCTGCCCGATGAAAAAATGTTTCGTCGGTAACTCTTTGATAAGAATAATAACAACTTCCATTCCAAAAAAGAGCATGGGTGTTTTGGTTCAGGGTTTGCCAATGGCTTCGATATTCCACTGCTTTTTGATGATGCCCCAAAAGATCATAGATCTTTTCCATTGCCTGAAATGCCAACGACACAAAGCCGCAAAGAGGAGCATCGTAGGTCATTTCATCAGTGGGGCGCTCACAGTTGGTTTTTTCGGTCAAACCGTCCTGCCACTCGTAAAAGTTCCAATATTTCTTTTCTTGATAGCAGGACAACACTCCTTTTTGGGGATCGATCCGTTGCACAAAGCCGGCGGCAATCTTTTCGGCATAGGGCAGCATTTCCTGCAAAAATTCAGTGTCTTGCGAATACTCACAATACTCCCACAACTGAAGCAGATAAGCCGCCGTAAAGGAGGGAATTGTAATGTTTACCCTTGCCGGAGCACACAATTCTATCATACCGTCTTCCCGCACGGAAAGCCCCATTAGCCGCAAGGATGCTTTGGGAAATACGGTATCACGGAACACGTGATATGTACAAAGCATTTGATTCCGGGAATCCATGGAATATAAGCCTTGCTCCCGCCATGGGCAATCCTCGTAATGATCGTGCATACAGTGGCGCAACGTATTGATAGAAACTTCATAGATCTTACGGTGTAAACGATCATTGATCTCCATAGGATATGCTTGAACCGGGTAATCGGTAGGTCGTACCCCCGCATAGTAGAGCTTAACCGAAGGAGAATAAATGTGCAGTTGCAAATAGCGCAGTCCCAACCGACGCAGAGGCATAAAGAATTTGTTATGTCCTTTTTTACCGTGATAGAAGAACACGAAATTACGACGTCCCACATAGCTGCGTACACGAAGATCAATCAAATGCTCACCCCAACCGCAAAGAACCAATGCATCTTCCGGCAGATCCATTTCAATATCTGCATAACCAACACATTCTGCACCCATATCAAAGATGAAATAAAGTCCATCTTCATCTGAAGCAGAAAACTCTGTGCCGGTATCGCCGTTCCACACACTGTCCGGCCTCCAATATTTAGCGGAAAGGGCTGCATTTTGCATCCGCTCCCCCCAATGCGTCCAAGGGCGCTCCAAAAAGGTTCCGTGACTGATCAGTTTAGAAGGCATTCGTTCACCGATCTTTACTTTTTCGATAGGACGGGGATACAATAACGCTTCTTTCTCCACCACGCAAGCGGGAATAAATTCTTCTTTCCCCTCGTAACGGGAATCATAACGGAAAGAAAAGCCCAACTGTTCCGTAATATCAGGGATCGTGCCGCTCTGGAAGCAGCAGTTACTGGCAACCAGCGTATTTTCATCACTCACTGCAACCATCTCTTCCCCATGGCTTACCGCATAAAGAAGCCCCGCTTGCTCCACTCGATAGGAGAAATGTTCCTTACCCGGCCACCATACCCGGATCAACAGTTCGTTTTCACCGTCTTGCACCCACTTCTCCAGATCTAAGCGGTCATATACTTTATATTGAGGATAATCGGGGTATTGCCCGCTGTTTACAAAGGCGCCGTTTAAATACAACGCATAATTTCCGTCTACACTGATCTCTATCTCTGTGGACATATTCTTTTTCAGTTGGATGCTACGCTTAAAATCCGCATAGGTATTCACAACACTTTCGCCGGGTAACCAGATCCATTTTGCACGGTCTAACAGCATTATGCACGCCCCCTTTTAATAAATATTATATCAGAGATATTTCTATTCGTAAAGGTAAATTTCGGTCTATTATTTGTAGATTTCGCTTTCTGCGGCTTTCATTTTTAAATACATATACAGCCGAGCAGTAGCTTCGGCATCGCACCAAGCACGGTGAGCATCATTGAGCGGGATCCCCAGTAAGGCGGTCAACTCACCCAATTTATAAGAGGGCAATCCGGGCAGCACCTTACGGGCAAACTGTAACGTATCAAAAACATCGTGATCAAAATGATAGCCCGCTGCCAAAGAATCCCGTTCTAAAAAGCGGCAATCGAAGGGGGCGTTATGCGCCACCAAGGGTAAACCTTCGGTAAACTCATAAAAAGAGGGAATCAACTGATCAACGGTGGGTTTTCCGGCTACCATTTCGGTGGTGATCCCGGTGATTTTAGTGATCAACGGTTCGATCTCCTCCCCGGGGTCCACCAAAGAGGAATAGCGGGCTACCAGGTACCCCGCTTTTACTTTTACAGCTCCGATCTCGATCACTTTAGAACTCTTGTTCAAGCCGGTGGTTTCAAAGTCGAAGCAAACAAAAGAATCAAAATCGGCAACTTTCTTCTTAACCATCTTCCTCCAGCAGGCAAACTGCATGGCAAGCCATGCCGGCGCCTTCTCCTGTAAAGCCAAGCTTTTCTTCGGTGGTGGCTTTAATATTTAACTGCTCCACAGAGCAGCCCAGCACCTCTGCCAGATTGCGAACCATCTGGGGCACATAACTACCCACCTTGGGTCGTTGGGCGATCAACGTAATATCGGCATTTCCTAATTTATAGCCTTTATCTGCCAGCAATGCAGATACATGGCGCAAAAGTTCCAAGCTGCTGATCCCCTTATAACGGGGGTCGGTATCGGGAAAGTGTTTACCAATATCCCCCAGCCCGGCAGCACCCAATAAAGCATCCATCAATGCATGGGTCAGTACATCTGCATCAGAATGACCCAAAAGACCTTTTTCAAAGGGGATCTCTACCCCACCCAAGATCAGTAACCGCTCCTCTACCAGGCGGTGAACATCATAACCGTGACCGATCCTCATTTTTGCTCCTCCATCATGGCACGGAAAACAGCAACATCCTCCGGTACCGTAATTTTAATATTATCCCGATGTCCCTCCACCAATGCTACCGGTTTTCCGAAATATTCAAAGATAGATGCATCGTCGGTAAAACTCTTGCCGGTTTGAGCCGCCTTAGTTGCCAATTCCATGTATTCACTGCGGTGAAAAACCTGGGGTGTTTGAATGCCAACCAGCACCTCACGGGGAACGGTTTTTACAATTTGATCACCCTGCACTTCTTTCACCGTGTCGGTAAGATGCACCCCCAATGCAGCAGCGCCCCTTTCCCGGGCGCATTCAATGGTTTTTTGAATATCGCCAGAGCGGATCAATGGACGGGCACCATCGCCGATTGCCACAAGTTCGTATTCCTCCGGCACTGCCGACACACC
>JAZSRD010000023.1:0-40346 GCA_045538295.1 Eubacteriales bacterium | reverse complement strand
CCTTCATCAAAGTCGCAGGGGACCGTTTCGGGAATCTTACAGTTCACACACTTGCGGGTGTGCTGGGAAGCAGCACCTTCGGTAGTATCGTCGTGGTCGTAACCGCTCCAGCTGTGGTCAACGGGAGCACCAGTTGTGCTTCTTACTTTAAAACCTTCACAAACGGTACAAACATTACCTGCTTGTAATCCATGCTGACAAGTGGCCTCTACAAAATGAAGTTGCGTGCTATAGGTACAGGGAGAAGTCTCTACATATTTACAATACTCACAAGTACGGGAATGTCTGTCCCTATTGGTATCGTAAGTATAAGCGCCATAGGAGCAGTCCTCATTACCTTTAGTAACTCCGCATCCCTTCGTACATTCACGGTAATGGGTACCGTCTTTGTTGGATTTATATTCGCCCCAAACATGCTGGCATTCAGCCTGGTTGATGGTAGCATCCTGCTCAAACTTCTTATTGGCAAGTTCCGTGTAGGAGGTGTAGCCTTCCCATTCCTTGGAGCTGAAGAACTCTTCGGTAAAGTTTACCATATGCCCCTCTACGTCGGTGTAGAACTTAGCATAAGGAGCACCGTTACGCAGCTGGAAGGTGATCTCTACAGGCAAGCCTTCTCCGTTGGTATCAAATACAATCAGACCGTCTTTGATCTCCCACTTCTGGGCAACCCCTGCTTTGTTCAGGCGATAAGCAGCGGCGCCATATTTTAGTTCATTCGTAGTAGCATTGGCAGGTTTAACAACCAAATCCACTTTCGTACCCTTATCATCACCGGAATTGTGAATGATTGCTATATCGGTGTAAAGATTGGTTACAGAAGAAACTACCGGGGTGGTATCTTCGCCGTAAAGTTCAATCAAACCCTTCGCCTCGCAACCGGCACCTTCGATAATCGCATTATCTACCGATAAAGTACCTTGCTTTAACCGACCGACCAAAACACCTTTTACAGAAGTTCCCTCCGCATATGTGGTGCCAATCACACCCACATTATTCATGGTGATGGGTGTATCAACATCCTCCTTTGGAGCAATTTCACCAAACAGGATACCTGAGCCGGTATTGCCGGTGCCGGAGAATGTATTATTTTTAGCATATACACCGTTTACAACAATGCCTGCATCAGCACGTCCGATCAGCATACCGCTGTTTCCGGTACCGGATGCCATGTTATAGGTATTATCCAACAAAGTAATATTACGCATGGTTACCGGTTTCTCGGAAATTGCCATCAGGATAGCCATACCGTTACCGCTTTCCGTCCGCGTGATACTACAACTTTGAACTGTAATATTTTCCAGTTCCAGGGTGGCTTTGTTGCGGTTCATCAGCAAACCGGGATAATTACTGCCACCGAGCTCATATATAGAAGTCCAACTATCCAAAACCAGATTTTTGATTGAAGAACCATTATAATTGCCCAACCAACCGGTACTATTACTCATGGTTACGCCCTTAATGGCATGGCCCATACCATCGATGGATGCTCTCAAGCCATCCATGCTATTGGCAGCGGATTTTGCGGTTACCGTAATATCATCGGTAAGATAGATCGTTTGATCTGCAGTAAGAGAAGTTCTCACAGAAACCAAGGTTTCCAATTCTTCTAAGGTGCCCACCAAGTAACCGGGCACTTCAGGATATTTGCTGTAATCTTCAATAGAAGGCAGGTTGGGATAGCCTGCATATACAAAAGCATTTCTCAATGCCTGTGCATCGTCAGCGATCTCTTCCTGGCTGGTGTAAGAACCATTGGCGATCTTTGCAGTTACATCGTTAACCAACGCTTCCACAGCTTCGCCGTTTACCAAATAGGGATAAATTCCGTCGGTGTAGAGAGCCAAAGCCTCTGCCAGGGAATCATAATTATAATTGCTCAGGGTAACATCGATCACAACGTCTGCATCGGGAACCGAAAGAATACCGTTGGTGATGGTACCGGCAGAGCCGGCTGCCAATTTGTATTGGGAGCCCAGTTTATAATTCAATTTATACTGGGAGCCGCCGGCTACATAAGCGTAGCCTGCAACATCGCCGTTTACCTTATAGGTAATTCTTCTTGCCTGGTTGTTCACGTTACCAAAGGTAACCTTGCCATCCTGATCCACGGTATAGTAAGGCTGATCACCCTTACCTTCGTAGGTGGCATTAATTCTCCAGGCGATCTCGCCGGTTTCATAAGCATCGGCTTCCAAAATGAAATCTGTTCTGTCCACATCGGTATTCTGGCAGTCGAAGGTAATGCCATCGTACTTACCGATCATGTACATATTGCTGGATCTGCTTGCCAGATTACCGGCAGTGAAACGGGTTAAAAACTTTCTGCTGCCGCGCATATCGCTGTATACAACGCCGAAGCTGTTGTAGATAGTACAAGTATGGGTGGCACCGCTCAAGGAACCCACTTCACCATTACCGGTTACCAAACCGATATTAAAGCAGTTATCCATGGAGGAGCCGCCATTCAATCTGGCAATACCGGAAATAGACTGGCTCGTACCAGCACCGCCGGTGGCATCGATGGTTGCCGCATTCCAGCAGTAGCTAATGGAAGCACCATTTGTTTCGCCCATAAAGGCCGCCACAAAATGCTCGGCAGAATTAGAACCATATCCTTTAATAGTACCGTTGGCAATGCCCAAATTTTTAATGGTACAGCCGTTGCCGTAGCCTACCAGAGCAACACAGTGGCCGTCGGCAAGGTTGCGGTTCATGTTCATGTTTTTAAAGGCGTAGCCGTGACCGTCGATGGTGCCGGCGAAGCCGCTGTAGGTTTTTGCGGGATGAATAGGATTAATGGCAACGCTTTTCAGATCCACATCGCCGGTGAGATGGAAGCTATAACCGCTCAATTTATTGGTAGAATCGGCATTTGCCAGCGCCACAACCGCCTGCCAGTCTTCCAGATCAGTGATCGCCCAGCTATTGGTGGTGTTATACTTGGCATACACCTCGTAATCCTTCATTTTGGGATAATTGGGATAGGCGCTTGCCAATTCCAAATTCATGTTTTGCTCGCCTGCAACAACCCGGCTAATGATTTCTAAACCAACAGCGGGATCAATAACATCTTTATGATCCAAGGTATCCTGCGCCAGCAACAAAAGGTCTTCCAGTTCAGAAGCATCGCTGAAGTAAGAAAAGTCAAAACCGTCGTATTTTGTAATAATATCTTCCAATACACTGTAATCGGGCTCGGTGCACCGATAGTAAAGGGTAAGACCCTTGCCCGGCATGGTAATGGTGCCGGTTTCAACACCTGAGGGCATTAAGTACAGCTTATCGGGATCCAGCTCATAGCCTTCGATCACCGGTAACTGCACCGTTGCGCCGGCGTTATACTGATACTTCTCTGTGCCAACTTCATAACCGCCCACCTGCTTGCTGATCGTGAGCAGATAAACCGCTTCGTCGTTGCTTCTGGCAAAGGTGGTTTTACCATCGTAGCAGCCCCACTTTTGAATACAAAATTCATTCATATACGCTGCCAAAGATCCATCTGCCGTGCTGTAATCGGTGGTTAACCGGGTGCAGAAATTAATAGCATTATTATCTCCGGTGCCAAAATACGGCTCTTCGTCTGCAACATAGAATAAGTTGGAAATATTCGCACTGTTTACATCTGCAGGCACTTTACCAAGAACACGAATTTTAGAGGTTTTATTATCTACATTAGGACGAATCACCGTTGCATCGGACCAACAATCGGATATATTGGGTGTTGCCCCTTTCCAGAAGGTGGAGAACACACCGCCATAGTTATTGGCATTGGCTGCTAAATCGTCGAATACAGAAATAGCACCTTCCGCATAGCAGTTGGTTACCGTGAAGTTACCATGGCCACGTTCCAACAACAAGGAAGGATACGTATTACCGCCCGAAACTACACAGTCATATGTACCGTATGCATCTACCATACCCAAATTCTTTACGGTACAGTTATAACCATAAGAGATCAAACCGCCGTTGGCAGAGCCGCCTTGAATGGTAGCAAGGTATTTCCAGTTCTTGATAACATGATTACCGCCGTCCAGCGTACCGTCAAATGCTATTGTGTTTGCAGTTCCGCCAGGGGTGCCGGAAGCAATAGGCACATAATATTCAACCGGGCAAAGATCCATCTTCGCCATATCGATATTGGCTGTAATGGTAATATTGCCGTTGCCGTAAGCAGATTTATAACTACCGAAGGAGGCGATCAGACCCAGAACAAAAAGATCATTTGCAGTAGCGATCTCCAGATCGTTCAGCTTTGTGCCGGAAGCGAGCGCCCATGCGCCGTCGCGGCCGGCAGATACTTTTGCAAAAAGTTCACTTTTTTCTGCCCAGGTGTTTTTACATACATTGGAGGAGGTGTGAGCCACACGTCTAATAACGGTGGTGCCGTTCTTTTGGTAAGCAAGTGCCGGATAGCCGGCATTGGTATATTCATAAACCACTTTATAACCGGCATCGGTTACAGACATATTGGCATTGATCGCATCTACAAGCTCTGCGGCGGTATCCACGCCTGCAGCGCCATCGGTAGAAGTAATAGCAAAGCCGTCTTCAAATTTGCCGTTGTTGGCGGCACTGAACTCGGCAACGCTCAGATCTGCCTTGCCGTGGCCTTTCACATAATAGTTATTGGCACATTCGCCAAAGCCGTATAAGTAGTTGCCGCCCACGATGATACTGTTGCCCTGCAAACGGTGGGCATCGCCCTTGTAACCGTTCATACCGGCAACGATCTCGCCGGCATTATAGCAGTTTTTCACATAGGCACCGGTAGCTCTTGTGGCGTCCTCGGTATCAATAAAGCCTACGATACCGGAGGCAGTGGCTTCCCGGTTAAAGATCAAGCCCACGTTGTAGCTGTTGATCACTTTGGCTTTAGAAGCAGTAGAGCCCCCTAACAATACGTCTACCACGCAGCCTGCAATACCGGCAGTACCCTGATCGGAACCGCCCACTACCGTAGCGGCATTCCAGCAGTTCTCGATAGAAGTATTTTCGGCATAGCCTGCAATAGCGCCCACCTTACGGGAACCCACCACTAAACCGCCGGCAATACCGATGTTCTTTAAAGTGGCGTTAACGGTGGCGCCGAAAAGACCCACCGCGCTTACATTATCGGAGTTGCGCAACACATATAAATTGTCGATGGTGAAGCCGTTTCCGTTGAATGTACCGCTAAACGGATAATATTTATCAACATAATATCCGCCGATCCCGCCAAAGGGCTCCCAATTCATATCAATATCGTTGGTTTGGTAAATGGAAACACCAGTTAATGTGTCTCCCCCATTAACCAATTCAGCGATCTTTCGGATACCTTCGGCATCAGTCACCTTATAAGTGTATGTGCCGGTGGTATAGTTCTTAATGTCGGCAAGTGATGCCGAAAGGTTTGTCATACCGGTTTCAGATACCGCCTCGTACTGATCCCAATCGTTTACAGCCGGCGCTGCCACTGCCGGCAGAACAAAGGCTGTGAATAGGGAAATCAGCATAAGAACAGCCACAAGACCGGATACCAATCTTGTCTTTTTTGTGAACATCATCACAGGTCCTCCTTATGTATAGATACGCCCCTCGGATAAAAATTCCGATAAAGACACTATTATATGATGTATTTTACCATAATAATTAGTTATTGGAAAGCACCTTATGTTGTTTTTTTTGCACAATATGTGAAATGTTTTGCTTTTTTATGTATCAACTCGTTAAGGGTGCACAAAAAAAGAACACCCGTTCCGAAAAAACGGGTGTTCTGTATCGTTATTTGGAAAAACGGTATTCTGTTACGGAGTAGAAATTCTCTCCCGCCTTCAATTCAGCAGAGGGAAACTCCGGACGGTTGGGACTATCGGGGAAGGTTTGGGTTTCCAGGCAAAAGCCCTGGAAGGTATGCATGGCACCGGATTTTCCCACAGGATTATCCAGGCAGCAGCCGGCATAAAACTGAATACCGGGGCAATCGGTATAACATTCCATTTGAATGCCGGTATCCGGAGAAACCGCCACCGCCGCCCGGCGGAGCCCTTCGCCCTGCAACACAAAATTATGATCGTAGCCGCCGCACAGTTTTAACTGTTCATCCTCCCCGGCAATTTCCTGACCGATGGGTTTGGCAACGATGAAATCGAAGGGGGTTCCCGCCACCGGGCGCAGCTCCCCGGTGGGGATCAGCAGTTCATCCACCGGAGTATAAGCGGTAGCATCCAAGGTCAGCAGGTGATTGGTGATGGGGGCGCCGTTTTGCCCGTTCAAATTGAAATAGCAATGGTTGGTGGGATTGAAGATGGTATCCTGATCGGAAACCGCCTCATAGGCGATCTGCAGATCATTTCCCTTTACCGTAAAGGTAACGCCGATCTTCATGGCGCCGGGATAGCCCTCTTCTCCATCTGCCAGCTCGGTGGTCATGCGCAGGGCATTCTCCCCCAGGATCTCTGCATTCCAGATCTTTTTATCCAAGCCCACCTTGCCGCCGTGCAGGTGACCTCTGCCGGCTTCGTTACAGCCCACATCGTAGGCTTTACCGTTCAGGGTAAATTTACCGCCGGCGATCCGGTTGGCGTATCTGCCCACGGTGGCGCCCAGGTAACCGTCCATGGTTTGATAGCCTTCCAGGTCGTTGTAGCCCAACGCCACATCAACCCCACGGTAATGGATCGCCTGGATGGTTGCGCCATATGTAAGAATACTTACAGCCAGTTCGCCGTTGCCCCGGATGGTGTACTTTTCGGCTTTGCCGAAGTTGGTTTTTTCAATGCTCATGGTGTTTACTCCTTTAAATCCCAATCAATGGGTTCTTTTAAAAATTCATTGGCTTTTTTAAAATGACCGCACCCGAAAAAGCCGTTATATGCCGATAGAGGACTGGGGTGCGCCGCCTCCAAAATTAAGTGGCAAGGATTGGTGATCAATTCTTTTTTTGCCCGGGCATGGGCACCCCAAAGCAAAAAAACAATAGGCTCCGGGCGCTGATCCAGCAGGCTTATCACCCGATCGGTCAAAAATTCCCAACCCTTTCCCCGATGAGAAGCGGGGGCACTCTCCCGCACGGTCAGCACCGTGTTGAGCAGCAGAACACCCTCTTTTGCCCATTTGGTAAGTTCTCCGTGATCCGGGGGTGTGATCCCCAGCTCTGCTTCTAATTCTTTGTAAATATTTTTCAGCGACGGCGGCGGTTCCACGCCCTTTCGCACCGAAAAGCACATTCCGTGGGCCTGCCCCGGCTGGTGATAAGGATCTTGCCCTAATATAACCGCCTTCACCTTTTCATAAGGGGTTTCCCGCAGGGCGTTAAAAATGTCGCCCATTGGCGGATAGATCCGGCGGGTACGGTATTCGGTTTTTAAAAATTCCCGCAGCTGCAGATAGTACGGTTGCCGAAATTCATCGGCAAGCAGAGCATCCCAACTGTTTCCCAAGTTGACCATAACAAGCCCTTTCTATGAACAAATTTGCTTTAGCCCCCGGCACAAGGCCCGAATGGGCACGGCAAGCAGCAGCCACAAAAGGCAATAGGGCAGGCAGATCTGCCCCCAAAGATTCCAACGCTGCTTGGAATAATCCCACACATTCATTTTCAATATTATGTTGAACACCACGCCGAAGGCAAGCTCGATCAGCGTGATGATCGCCATTACTTTACAGCACACCATCTTATTGCCTTTTTTGGTGCATACCGGGTAGAGGCACAGCCCCGCCAAGCCGCCCGCCAACGCCATGCTCCAGTGGGTACGCCCCCGCCACAGCAGTTCCAAAAGCGGATATAGCGCACAGCCTGCAGTAAAAGAAATTACCTTTTCGCTCTTTTTCATCAAACACCCTTCTTTCTACGAAATAGGGTGCTCCGATAAACAAAAAATTATGTTTTACTTTTTACGGCGCAGATGAAATAGCCCACCACGGTCCAACCCAGCAACAGGTTGCAAAGGAGCAAGGTGCGGGCATTCTTTTTCTTATTGCGGTATGCAAAAAAGGCGGGCAACAAATAAATAGGCAAAAACAATGCGGCGCCAAACACCACCACCGCATAAGCCATGGGCGGGGTCATGCCGGTAAGCCCGGTATTTAAACTAAAAAAACTGATGATCAACGCCAAAATACCGGTGGACACCGAAAAAGACCACAGGATCTTCCAGAATAAATAAACAGGATTTTCACGCCGAGGCAATCGTTCCATTTTTTGTTCTACTCCAAAGATTTCTTGTTTTTTCCATAATAACATAAAGTTCACAAAATTTCCATTGAATTTTTATCCAAAAAATGTATAATATTTTATATAAAACAAACGAAAGGGGTGTGCGCATGTCAAAACGGGCTTTGGTGATTGTAAATCCCCATGCGGGCATGAAAAAAGCAAAAAAAGATCTGTTTGAGATCGTGGACCGGCTGAGCAAAGAGGGCTACAGCGTGGCAGCGCAAACCACAACCAAGCAGGGCGACGGTGCCCTTTTTGTGCGGGAATACGGTAAGGAGTGCGACATGATCGTATGCTGCGGGGGCGACGGTACTTTAAACGAAGTGATCAACGGAGTGCTGGAAACCGGCATCTCCCCTGCTCTTGGCTATGTGCCGGCGGGCACCACAAACGATTTTGCCCGTACGCTGCAGCTGCCTAAAAAGGCAGAAAAGTGCATGGATCAGATCCTTTCCGGCTGGCCGCATTATTACGACATCGGCTCTTTTAACAACCGTAATTTTTCTTATATTGCATCGTTGGGAGCCTTTACCAAGGTTTCTTATTCCACACCCCAACGCATAAAGAATGCCCTGGGGCACACCGCCTACCTCTTGGAGGGGGTTAAAGAGATCGGCAACATCTCCCCCTTTGAAGCGGCATTCACGGTTAACGGCCAATGCTACAGCGGAGAATTTTTATTCGGTTCCATCTCCAATTCCACCTCCATTGCCGGGCTGTTTAAACTCAACCGGTTGGATGTGCGGTTAGACGATGGCGAATTTGAGCTAATGCTGATCCGCAACCCTAAAAGCGTGCAGGATCTGCGAGGCATTTTAAACGGCTTGGTGCAAGGAAACTATGACCCTCGCTACGTGGTATTCACCCACGCCAACAAGATTGATTTCAAAGCCGAAAAACCCCTTTCCTGGACCCTGGACGGAGAAGCCGGAGGGGAGCAGACCGAAGCCCATATTCGGGTATTACAAAATGCAGTTAAGATCTTAATGTAAAAAATCGTGCAATTTAAATGATTGCACGATTTTTTATTTCTTTTATTCAACTGTACGGTTTATCGTACATCATCTCTGTTATACTGAACCCATCAACAGGAAAGGAGATGAGCAAATGAATATTCTTTGGTATGTATCGATTTGCATGATGTTTTTAAGCATCGCCTTTGCCTTCTCCGCAAGGGCAGAAAACAGGCGGCTGAAATCACAGCAACAAAAAGAACCGGAGGAACAGATCGTGGTGCGCCGGTTCCGCTCTATTCAAGTTTGATATGACCCGGGAAACGGCACTCCAGCAGAGTGTGGGCCATACAAAACGCCGAGGTGAAAACTCCAAAGAGTTTTCACCTCGGTGCTTTTTTTGGCGGGTTTATTTTGTGATTTTATGCTTGGTGAAAACAGCATAATGATCCGATACAAAGCCGCCGTCCGGCTTATCGGTAAGCACACTGTAATAAAGAGGGGTTACCTGCCTGGTTACAAAGCAAAAATCAATGGGACCGTCGGCTCTTCCCTCCTCAAAGCCGTTGAGGGTGCCGCAGGTCTCTCCGAATTCCTCTGCCAGCAAAGAACTATTAAATATCAGGTCGTTTTCCGTCAGTTGTAAATAGGTGGGCGTATATTCCTGAATATTGAAATCACCGGTTAAAAACACCGGCATATCTCCATACTGCGCTTCGATCCGGTCGTGGATCTGCACGGCGGCATTGATCTGGGAGGTGGCAGTTAAGCCAAAGTGGGTGTTGATGCACACGAACTTAATTCCTGATGCTTTATCCTTAAAGATACATTCCGTAACGATCCGCTCGCAGGAATCATCCCAAGAAAGGGAGGGCTCCTCCGGAGTATCGGAGAGCCAATAAAAGCAGGACTCCAACAATTCGTATTTTTCGGTTTTATAGATGATCGGCGTTGCTTCTTTGCTCAAATCGGAGCGGTACTCCAATACGATGCCATAGCCTTTTTCCTCAAGATATTCATACATCATGGTATCCCAGGTGGGAGTATACTCCTGAAGACCGGCAATATCCGGCTGATGCTCGTCCAGTAATTGGGCAAAACGTTCCGAACGGTAAAAAATATCGTTTCCTTCTCCGTCGCTGTAATTATCGTAGCGCACATTTTGGCTCATCACAGAGATCTCCATTTCCCTGGGTGCGCCGCAACCACTTAAGGAAAGCGCCAGCACCATCGCCGAAAATGCGGCTATGCATTTAATCCATTTCTTTTTCATTGATTCTCCTTAAAAAACGATCCAGCTAACGCTGGATCGTTTTTATTCAACTGTTAAATTACTGCTGCCTCTACAAAAAGGCCTTTATGGTCCGATACATAATTGTTGTCGGCTTCGGTATATCCGTCTACTACTTTATAACTAATGGGAACTATTCCTTTGGGGGTATAGAAGCAGAAGTCGATGATGTTTTTAGATCCGGTAACATTCTCATAGTCATGATAACCATCCACGGTGCCGGTAGGATCATTATCCAAGTCGGTGTTGACATCGCTGATATCACCAGAAGACATGAAATTCTTATAACCAAATCCCCACTGTGGCATATTAAAGTCACCGGTGATGGTGGCACTGTATTCACCCACGATCTTAATCAACTGGTTCAAAACAACCTTGGTACTTTTGTCCTCACAAGTATTGGTAAGCCCAGTATGTAGGTTAAAGTGATAAAAGATCTTGCCGGTGGCTTTGATCTTCAGTTTTACCCAAGTACAGATACGATTATGATTATCGTCCCAACTTTTGGAAGGAACCTCCGGGGTATCGGAGATCCAAAAATGGCCGGTGTCCAGCATCTCAAATTTGTCTTTTTTAAAGAAGATCGAGGAAGCCTCGTCGCCGGCGCCGGAAGGCGTAATAGCAGCGGAGGTGCGGAACAAGTAGGAATAATCATACTTCTCAGAGAAAAATTCAATGGTATAATCGCACCAGTCGGGAGTTACTTCCTGGAAGCCCATAATGTCGGCATCGTAGCTCTCTGCAACCTGTTTCAGGTAAGGGGCACGGGCAGCTTTATCCTTTGATCCGCCGTCGTTACCGCTACGCAGGTTGTAAGAAAGGATAGAGTAAACATTCTCCTCTTTATACTCCCCATCATCGACGAAATCATCGTCGGCAGTATCATCACCAGAAGCATCATCGCCTGCAACATCATCACCGGGAGCATCATCGCCGGGAACATCATCACCGGGAGCATCATCGCCTGCAACATCATCGCCCGCAACATCATCGCCGGGAACATCATCGCCAACGGTATTGTTATTGCTCGTATTATCGCCGGTGTTGGGCGCATAGGCAGGATCATCAGTATATATGGTATTCTCCAGCGGCAAACCGGTATAGGGTACCG
Organism: Eubacteriales bacterium; assembly: GCA_045538295.1. Taxonomy (GTDB): domain Bacteria; phylum Bacillota; class Clostridia; order Oscillospirales; family QAKW01; genus QAKW01. The sequence continues at coordinate 28,794 of JAZSRD010000023.1, read as the reverse complement.
TTACCTGCTCCTCTTTAGGAATAACGGAAACTACGCCTTCGTTGCCGGCTTCATCCACAATAGTACTGCCAACTTGGCAAGATGCAAGCATGGAAACCGACATCATGACCGTAATGATCAAGGCAGTTAACTTCATCCATTTTTTATTTGCGAACATAGTTGCCCTCCTTCCGCTTTATAAGCAGAATCAACTTGCGATAATTTTAGATATTAGTATTATAACATCAACCCGTCTATCTTTCGATAACGCCATGTTGTTTTTATTTAACACTATGTTGCCTCTTTCGGCGAATTGTCTATTTTTTTCTGTAAAATTTTCATTGATTAGTGCCCCATGCTTTGATATAATAATTGTAGTATACTAAAGGAGGTTGCTCTTTTGCAAAAACGCAGCAGTGGCATATTAATGCACATATCATCTTTAATGGGTCCCTACGGCATCGGTTGCTTCGGTAGGGATGCCTTTCGGTTTATTGATTTTTTACAGCAAGCGGGGTTTTCTGCATGGCAGGTGCTCCCCTTTACCATTCCCGACGAATGCAACTCTCCCTATAAAAGCGTAAGTGCCTTTGCAGGCAATCCGTATTTTATTGATCCGGAGCAACTGTTTGAGGCAAAACTGATCACCCGGGAGGAGTTGGAGGGCTGCAAAGCCCAAAGCCCCTATGCAGTAGACTTTATTACCTTAAAGGAGCAGCGGGACACTTTATTTTCCACTGCTTTTTCCCGGTGCGATACTGCTTTAAAAGAGAAGATCACCGCATGGCGCCGCACCCAGCCGTGGTTGGAGGATTATGCTCTTTATGTTGCTCTGCAAAAGGAAACAGGCAAAAACTGGATCGAATGGAGCGATCCCCTGCGCCGCCGAGATCCCAACGCGTTGGCAGATGCCAAAGAACAGCTGAAACCCGCCATAGAGCAGGCGGTATTTTTACAGTATCTCTTTTTCACCCAATGGCAGGCTGTGCGTTCCTATGCCGCCGAAAAAGGCATTGAGATCATCGGCGATATGCCCATCTACGTTTCCTACGAGAGCGCAGATGTGTGGAGCAACCAGCATTTATTCGACTTGAACGAAAAAGGCTTTCCTGCAGAGGAGGCCGGCGTGCCCCCCGATTATTTCAGCGAGGACGGTCAGCGTTGGGGCAACCCCCTTTACGATTGGAATGCCATGAAGCAAGAGGGGTACCGCTGGTGGTTGGACCGGATCCGCCACGCCCATACCCTCTTCGATAAGATCCGTATTGACCACTTCCGAGGCTTTAGCGCCTACTGGGCAGTGCCTGCCACTGCCAAAACCGCCAAAGAGGGAAAATGGCGGCAGGGGCCGGGGATGGACTTTTTCAACATCCTTTTCCAACACATCGATCGGAAGGTTCTTATTGCAGAAGATTTAGGGGTGCGGGACGACGCCCTTGAAAGGCTGTTGGACGAAACCAAATTGCCCGGCATGCGGGTGATGCAATTTGCCTTTTTAGGGCAGGACAACGGCATTCACCTCCCCCATAATTATCCCGCCAACACAGTGGCATACACCGGCACTCACGATAATAACACCCTGCTGGGTTATCTATGGGAGTTGACCCCGGAAAACCGCCGTTACTGCCTGGATTACTGCGGGTTTGAGGGTAGCACCTGGAAAGACGGAGCCACTCAAAATCCCGCCATTCGAGCCATCTTGCGCACCCTTTGGGCATCTCCCGCCCAGCTGATCGTGGTGCCGGTGCAGGATCTTTTGGGCTATGGCGGCGACACCAAGATGAACCGTCCCGGCGTTGCCGACGGAAACTGGAGCTACCGCCTTACCGAAGAAGCCTTTGCCCAGCTTCATGCCGATACCTACCGGCGCCTTTCTACCTTGTATAATCGATAAATTTAAAAAGATAAGTATTGACATTTTTGGTTCAAAATGTTATACTTTTGGTCATACGGAGGTGCCAAAAGGATAGTTATAGCGCCCGGCCTGCTTAATTTATTCCAGGATATTCCTGCGCAGGTGACGAGGAAAGGGATCATCGAAATACTCGGCGGAAGTCCCTTCGGCGAAAGTCGACAGGCTGAAAGCAAAAACGGCAGGCAACTGCCCCACAAAGGTTCAGCCTCAAAATTAAATTTGACATGCACACAATTAACACAACATAAAAAGGTTCCAAAACATCCGTTTTGGAACCTTTTTATTGTTTATTTTTCAATTAAAAAAGCCGTTGTAGACCATTTTGCCGATGCAAAGCAGCACAAAGATCCAGATCCAGGGGCTGGCAAGGGGATCGCCATAGGCCAGGGTACGCACGCTTTTTTTCAATCTGCCGTTTTTTCCTGCCTGCTCGCTCACCACTGTTTCCAGCATCCGCAGGGTAAAGATCAAGATCAAAAAGCACACCAACACAGCAATGATCACAAACAGTTTATCCTGGAAAATATACCGCACAAAATCCGTTTGGGTTGCCAGCAGTACCGCCACGCCGTTATTGACCGCATGGGCCAAAACGGCGGGCCACACACTGCGAAACAACACGGTAAGTACACCGTAGCACACCCCCGCCACAAATAAGGAGGGCAGGTGCGCCGGGTTGGTATGAAACAGGGCAAAGAGCATCGACGTGAGCAACACGCCCACGGTTATGCCGTATTTTTCGTATTCCCCCTGCACCAAACCCCGCAGCAGAAGTTCCTCTGCCAGGGCGGGAAGCAATACGGAGGTGAAGATCAAGGTGCCCGGATTGGTACCGCTCAGATCCACAATATCATTTTGAAATTCCACATGGAATACCGCCCGGAACAACGCATTACTGCCCAGATTGATCAAGGTGCAGATCAAGCAGACCGAAAGCCCAAACAGCAGGATAAACAACCAATATTTCGGATTGATCATCTTCAGGCGCAGGGCATGGCGTGCTTTATAGCGGTGCGTCTTCATATAAACAAGCATGGGAATAAAATAGATCACCCCATAAACCAGCAGGGTAAGCCCCGATCCAAAGGCGGGCAGCCACTGGCGGCACAGGCTCAGCCCCAACAGCAGGGAAAGGATCACCAGCAGCAGGGATGAGATCTCTTTTGAAATATCTCGGCGTGTACTCATGAATATACAATTCCTTTTGCAATTTCTGCCGCCTTTTCCGGCGTGGTGGCTTTAGCCACCAAAGCCAAGGCGAAATCCACTGCCGTGCCGGCACCACGGGAGGTGATCCAATGACCGCTCTCCACCACCTTTTCGGCAACGAATTCACATCCCAAGGTATCCTCCATGCCGGGATAGCAGGTGGCTTTATGCCCTTTAAGCAGCCCTAATTCTCCGGGCACCGAGGGAGCACCGCAGATAGCGGCAATGGTCTTTTTTTCCCTATCTGCCCGCAAAAGCAGTTCCACCGCCTCGGGGGTTTTTCCTAAATTTTCATAGCCGGGATACCCGCCGGGCAACACCAGCATTTCCATTTTATCAAAATCAACTTCGTTCAACAATATATCTGCTGCCACCGGAACGCCCCTGGCGCCGGTTACGGTATGCTTGCTGCCAACTGCAACGGTTTTTACTTCCACGCCCGCCCGGCGTAGCAGATCCACCGGCGCCAGGGCCTCCAATTCCTCAAAACCTTCTGCCAGCAATACATAAACGCTCTTATTCATGGCGAACCTCCGCTTCATACTTCATCAACAATACATCGGGCTGGTAGCTGAGCTTCGCCCGGCGTAAGCCCTCGTCCCCCGCATCGTCTTCCCGATTGATCCAACGGATCTCCGGGGGCAGGCTGCGCACAAATTCCCGGTTGATCATGGGATAAGCCCCCCTTAGGGCGGCATCTGCCTTTTCCACATGCACGCAAAAACCCTCTTTACCAATGGGCTCTCCGTAGGTAAAGGCGCAGATTTTTCCATTGGCATATAATACCACACCGTGATAGCCCAATTCTTTGAAATATTTCAACCCCCGACGTACCGCACAGCCCTCCCGTGCCAGGGAATGATTCTGCTCACAGTTGTTTTCCCGGCACCAGCGCTCATTAAACGCCAGCACGTCCGGCATAGTATTTTCATCAATGGGGAGAAGCTCCCACTGAAAATTTTGCTCAAAATAATTGATGTGGTTCCGCTTGGCGGCAAGTTTTTTGCCGATCAGGTTTTCCAGCTTCTGCCGTTCATAAATATAATCGGCGCTGTTCCGCTTTTCCCGAAACACAAATCGGTGGGGAAAGGTTTCCTCCAGCCATGCCTTATACCGATCATCCACCCCTAAAAAGCGGGTAACGCCCTCTGCCAGCAGCTGCTCCAGCAGTTCCTTACGCCGGGCACCCACCGGCACCGAGTACCGATCGCCCCAACGGGAAACAAAGCTATCCTCTGCCACCGCCAGTTGGGCATCAAAGCATGCCGACCAACTGAACAGATTGCCAAAGGTCTGATCGCAGATTTGCACATCTTCGGTTTTTACCGCCCGATCCACCGTTTCCTTTTGAGAAAACTCCGGCGTTTTAAAGGTCAAGGTCATGGTATATCTCTTTCACTTTTTCAAAAATAATGTTGAAATTATCTTCCTTACTGCGGGGTTCCCCTGCCTCATCGTACATAGGAGTCATATGCCAGCCCAACTGTTCCCCCACATAGAGGGCACAACGGCGGCTGTTTTCCAAATACCCCACATCCACTTCGTGAATATCCTTTTTGGAAAGGTCCCCCCGATAACGCCGCGCGATCAGCCGCTGGGAGATCTCCGGCTTCATATCCAGATAGATCACCCCATCGGGCTTGGGCAGTTCCAACTTGCCGTATTCAAAATCCGAAAGCCAGGTGATAAACGCATCCCATTCTGCCTCCGGCAGTTTGCTCATTTGGTGCACGATGTTGGAGGTGGTGTAACGATCCGCCACCAAGATCACTCCCTCGTCGTAAAGCTTTTGATACTTGGTGCGAAATCCGGCAAAACGGTCTGCCGCAAAAAACATGGATGCCGCATAGGCGTTCACATCCCCTGCGTGGGCGCCGAATTCGCCGTGCAGATACATCTGCAGCAGGGCGCTGGAGGGGGATTCATAGTCGGGAAAAGAGATCCGCATGGCAGGGATCCCCATCTCGTTTAATTTAGCGGTGACCAGTTTGGAATGAGTTCCCTTTCCACTGCCGTCCAGCCCGTCGATCACTAATAATCTGCCCATTTTTATGCTCCCAAAAACTTTTCTTTCATTTCCTTCATTTTGCCGCAGGACATCTTCCCCTCGGGGCACTTGCCGGCAATGCAGGGCGGGCCTGCCAATTTAAAGATGGTGGGGCAAACCTCCCGCACCAAAAACAGCATTTGGGTTGCCAACTCCCGAATTTCCCACTGGGCGCGGGTGCAGCAACGCAACCGGAAAAAGTTCAGCAGGCTGCGGGCGTTCATGGTTACCATCATCTTGGTGGTGCAGCCGTTGGGCAGCACAAAGCGAGCATCCTCAATGGCTTTCTTTTTATCGGCAACGGAGCCCTCGGTGCCCTCCATCAGCAGAGCGGTAAGCTCCGTGTACCGGCGTGCCAGCTCGTCCATGGTATCTAAGTACAGTTCCTTTGCCTGCTCATTGGCGGCAATGGAAGGAGGAAGCACAAATTCAAAGCCATCCTCTGCCACATACCGCTGGCTCTGCACACTGAAAGAAGCATGGCGGTGGCGGGTGATCTGCGCCAGCAGTGCCCGGGAAACATTTTCGATCCCAAAGGTGAAATTGATATGCTCAATGGGACTCTCATGCCCCATGGAGGTGAGCATATCCAAAAAGCTTTCTACTTTTTCCGGCGTGAGCCCCTCCAGTACCGTATCAATATCGGCACGGGCATAACAAAGCTTTGCCGAGGCTGCCACGATCTTTTCTGCATCCGGGGTATGGCTCAAAAGACGTACTTGTAATTTTGCTTCTCCCATTTTAGATACTCCTTTAAAAAGGGCGGTAGACCCGCCCTTTGATTGATTATTTTTCTTTTTTGATTCCCAATAAAAAGAGGGGCAAACTGGCGATACGGGCGATCCGCTTGGGTTCCTTTGCCACCCGATACAGCCATTCCAACCGTAAGTTGATCATCCAACGGGGCGCCCGTTTTACGGTGCCTGCCATTACGTCCAGTGTGCCGCCGAGCCCCAGCATGACCCCTACTTTGAGTTCCTTTTTATGGGCGGCCATCCACAGTTCCTGCTTGGGAGCGCCCAGGCAGACCATTAACATATCCACGTCCAAGCGGTTGATCTCCTCCACAATGGCGGCTTCATCTTCCGGTTTGAAATAACCGTCTCGCTGACCCACGATCTGAATGCCGGGCAACTGCTGCTCCACCCGCTCTTTTGCGGTTTGCGCCACACCGGGCTTTGCGCCCAAAAAGTAAACACGCTTTCCCTCTTTGGCAGAGCGCTCCAGCAGATGAGCGGCAAGTTCCACTCCTGCCACTTTTTCCTTTAAGGGCGTGCCCAGCCGACGGGCAGCCAGCACCACACCCACACCGTCCGGCACCAAATAATCTGCATGCTTCAGCGCCTCCTGCACAGTGGGTTCTTGCTGATACATCTGCAGGATCTCGGCGTTGGGGGTAACAACGATCTTACTTTCCCGCGCGCCGAAAAAACCGTAAACATCGTTCACGGCTTCTTCCATTGTTACATTTTGAATGGGCAATCCCAAAATGGAAACGGTCATCTTTTATCCTCACTAATTTAATCATTAATAAGTATAACACAAATCCTTTTATAATTTCAATAAAAAACTTGAAGTTCTATTATATTTTTGATAAAATAACGTTATAAACGAACGATTTAAAGGAAAAAAATAAATGAGCATTTTGGATCATCGGCTGAACGCCGTACTCTCCCTGGTTCCCCGGGGCAGTATTCTGCTGGATGTGGGCACCGACCACTGCAAGCTGCCCGCCGAAGGGTTGCTTTCCGGCAGGCTTGCGGCAGCCTTTGCCGCTGATATAAAAAAAGGACCGCTGGCGGCGGCTGAAAAGCAGTTGACCGCATTGGGGCTGGCAGGAAAGATCCCCCTTTACCTTTCCAACGGATTGGAAAGTATTCCTCCGGAGGTTTTAAGTGCCGTAACTGCCGTAACCGTGGCAGGAATGGGGGGCGAGGTGATTGAGCTGATCATGAACAACGCTCCCGCAGAGCCGCCCCTTTGGGTACTGCAGCCCATGAGCGCCATCTACGAATTATTGGACGGGCTTGCCGCCAAGGGCTACCAAATAGAAAACGCCGCCCTCACCCAAGACGGCGAAAAGTTTTACCGTGCCTTTGGGGTACGGAAAGGCGGTGAACCTTATCCCCCCGATTATTTCGGGATGCACCGGGGAGATCCCCTTTACATCCCTTACCTTTTGAAAGAGGAAAAACGGATGGAAACGGCGCTGGCAGGTTTATCTGCCGCAAGGAACCCCGACCGAAAACGAATTGCAGAAACCGAGCAGATGCTGGAGAGCATCAGAAAGGCGATGGCATGATCACAGTAAAAGAAATTTATGATTTTTTAAATACCTACTGCCCCTATGAACTGGCAGAGGAATGGGACAACCCCGGCTTGAACGTGGGGCATTTTGACCGCCCGGTGAACGGGGTGTTTTTGGCATTGGATGTAACCGAGCAGGCCATTACCGCCGCCGAAAAAGCAGGCTGCCAATTATTGGTGACCCACCACCCCCTGATCTTTAACCCGGAAAAGCAGATCAATAGCGAAAGCCATGTGGGCAACCTGATCTTATCCCTGGCAGAAAAAGGGATTGCCCACATTGCCTGCCACACCAATTTGGATGCGGCAGAGGGCGGGGTCAACACCCTGCTTGCCGCCTGCTGCGGATTGAAAAACACGGAATTATTCTGTGAGATCGGCAGAATGGGCGAGACCGATACCACCTTTACCGCCTTGGCACAGACCCTAAAAGAAGCCCTGCCGGCAGAAAACTGCCTGGGGGTTTGCTGCAACGAGCAGGTACAAAAAGTTGCGGTACTGGGCGGCAGCGGGGGCGGCTTTGTAAAGGATGCCGCCGCCCTGGGCTGTGATACCCTGGTAACGGGAGAGGCCAAGCACGACCACGCTCTGCTGGCACGTCAATTAGGGATCAACCTGCTGGTGGCAGGGCACTATGAAACGGAATACATTGCAATGCCGCCCCTGGCAGAGGCAATGAAACGCCGCTTCCCCGCCTTAAATGTTGCCGTGATGGAACGAAAGGCACCCATCGAAAGATTTTAACGGAGAACAAAAACATTATGGCACTGGATGCTTGTTATTTAACCTACCTGACCCGGGAGATCCACGAGCGGATCGCCGATTCCCGGGTAGAAAAAATTTATCAGCCCGGCAAGGACGAGATCATTTTAAACCTGCGGGCGCCAAACCTACGCACCAAGCTGCTGTTTTGCTGCACCCCCAACTGCGCCCGGATCACCCTTACGGAGCAGGAGGCAGAAAACCCGGCACAACCGCCTCTTTTTTGCATGGTGCTGCGCAAACACCTGACCGGCGCTCGGCTGGAGCGGGTGTTTATGCCGGAGTTTGAACGGGCTATTTTTGTGGAATTTACCGGCAAAAACGACTTTTTTGAGCCGGTTAAAAAATACCTGATCCTGGAAATATTGGGACGCACCGCCAACCTGGTGCTGATGGACGAAAGCCATAAGATCATCGATTGCATTCGCCATGTGGATATTACCGCCGGCAGGCAGATGCTCCCCGGCTTAAAATACGAGCCGGTAACACCCCAGGATAAAAAACCCTTTTCCCTGGTGAGCGGCGAAGATCTCGCCGCCCTTACCCAATCAGATCTGCCCCTATGGAAAGCGGTGATCGACCACTACAGCGGCATCTCCCCCGTGGTGGCACGGGAGATCGCTTATCAAAGCACCGGGCGGATCGATGCCCCCGCCAACGGGCTGACCCCCAACCAAAAAACCGCTCTTGCGGGGTTGCTGGACACCATGGGGCAAGATCTTGCCGAAAACCGCTGCACACCCACCGCCGTGCGGGAAAAGGAGAGCGGAAAATGGCTGGATTTTTCCTTTTTTACCATTGGGCAATACGGTGCCACAGCAGAGCAGGTTTCTTACCCCTCGCCGGTGGCACTAATCGAAGATTACTATGAAAAAAGCGCTGAAAATGTGCGCTTAAAGCAAAAGACCCGGGATGTGGAGCAGTTGCTCAGCCGCACCTCTGCCCGAATTGAGCGCACCATGCGGGTGCGCCAGAAAGAGCTGGAGGAGGGGAAAAAAGCCGATCATTACCGCATCTGCGGGGAGTTGCTGCAAAGCAACCTCCACCGGGCGCAAACGGGCATGACCCAGGTAACCGTGGAGAATTATTACGATAACTGTGCCCCCTTTACCATTCCCTTACGCCCCGATAAATCCCCCCAGCAAAACGCCCAACTTTATTTTAAGAAATACAACAAGGCAAAAACCTCCGCCCGAGTGGTGGCAGATCTGATCCGCCAAGATCAGGAGGATCTTTCCTACCTGGACAGTGTATTTTTGGCACTGTGCGATTGCGAAACCTCGGCAGATGTGGACCAGATCCGGGAGGAATTGATCCGCACCGGGTTCAGTAAAAACCGGCGAAAAAACAACAGCCGCTCTTCTGCACCCTCCAAGCCGCGGAAATTTATCTCTTCCACCGGCTTTACCATTTTGGTGGGGCGCAACAATGTGCAAAACGATCAGCTTACCGTGAAGCTTTCCCGCAAGGACGATCTGTGGCTGCACACCAAAAATATTCACAGCTCCCACGTGCTGGTGGTGAGCGGCGGCAAGGAGATCGACGATCAAACCATTTTGGAGGCTGCCGCTATCTGTGCCTATTACAGTAAGGGTAAAAACGCCCCCAAGGTAGAGGTGGACTACTGCCCCGTATCCCATGTGAAAAAACCCAACGGTGCCCGCCCGGGCATGGTGGTTTATGAGAATTATTATTCGGTTTTAGTGGAACCGAAATTACCGGAGGTAACAACATGAAAATTATGGAAAAATTTGCCGCAAAGCGAAAAGATAACTGGGATCAGCCCCCGGTGCGGATCGGCTTTATCGGCGACAGCGTAACCCAAGGCTGCTTCGAGATCTATAAAACCTCGGAGACCAGCCTGGAAACGGTTTTTGACCAAAACCACGGCTACCACCAATATCTAAAAGAACTCCTTGCCACCCTCTACCCCAATGTGCCGGTAAATATTATCAATGCCGGGGTCAGCGGCGGCAATGCCCCCCACGGAGCAAAACGGCTGGAGCGGGATATTCTTTCCGCCAACCCGGATCTTGTGGTGGTGTGCTTTGGGCTGAACGATTGCAGCGGCGGTGCGGAAAAATTATCGGCGTACACCGATGCCCTTGCCACCATCTTTACCAAACTGAACGAAGCGGGGATCGAAACCATTTTTATGACTCCCAATATGATGTGCACCTATGTGAGCTGCCATGTAACCGATCCCCTGTTTATTGAGGTGGCAGAAAAAACCGCCAAGCGGCAAAACGAAGGGATTTTGGAGCTTTACCTGGATGCCGCCAAAAAGGTGGCTGCCGAACATGGCGTTACCGTGTGCGATTGCTACGCCAAATGGAAAAAAATGGCAGAAAACGGCGTGGATATAACCGATCTGCTTGCCAACTATATCAATCATCCCACCCGAAAGATGAACCGCTTGTTTGCTGTTTCTCTTTTGGAAACCATGATGAAATAATCTGCACGAACAAAAATGGGCTGTAAAAAATCTAAAGATTTTTTACAGCCCATTTTTTATTTTAAATCATCGTTGTAGTGCGCCCGCTCGCCGCCGATAAATTTGGGGCGGGTGCGTGCTGCCAAAAGCAGCGCTGAACCGATGCGGTTCAAAGAAAGGCGGCAGGGCACTGCCACTTCCTTTAGATGCATCCCTATAAGGGTGCCGCCAATATCCAAGCCTGCTTCGGCGGCGATATGCTCCACTGCCACCGGCTCTTTCATGGCGCCATAGGCAGCAGTGGCAAAGGAGCCCCCCGCCTTGGGTTGGGGCAGGGCATTCACAATGGGATAGCCCCGCTTTTCTGCAATCTCCCGCTCCAAAATAAGGGCCCGATTCAAGTGCTCACAGCACTGGGCCGCCAGGTAGACTCCTGCCTCGGCGCAGGCATCCATGATTCCTGCCGCCACCTCCTGCCCCACATTGGGAGCGGAATGGGTACCGATCTTCTCGCCGCCGATCTCGCTGGAGGAGCAGCCCACCACAAGCAGATCGCCGCTTTTTAAGCCGCCCAAGGCGATCAGTTCTTTGGCGGCGGTATAGGCTTGGTTTTTAAATTCTGTACTCATTAAAATGGTTCCTTTCATAGGATCTATAAAGGGGTGATTTATGTGGAATTATCAACAGAATGCTTAAAGGAAAAGGAGGTGATCGTTTCCTGCACCGGTAAAAAATTAGGATTTCCAAAAGATTTTATTATCGGTTGTGATTGCGGGCAGATCGAAGCCCTGGTTCTTTGCGGCAGAGGTCTTTTTCACCGAAATGAAGCACGGATCCCCTGGTGCGATGTGGAAAAGATCGGGGAGGACATTATTTGGGTATGCAAGGAACCCCCTTGCCGATAAATTTTAAGACTGTCAAAAAAGGCACAGACCGCAGAAAAAGAAAAAGGACAGAGTATTTGTGCTCTATTTGGAAAATTCTTTAATAATAGCATCGGCGATCCGCCGGCTGGCATGGCCATCTCCATAGGGATTGGAGGCTTTGCTCATACGCTCGTATTCTTGGGGATCGGTGAGCAGGCGGATGGTTTCCCGATAGATCACATCTGCATCGGTACCCACCAACTTCAGGGTGCCCGCATCGATGCCCTCGGGGCGTTCTGTGGTATCCCGCAGCACCAATACCGGCTTGCCCAGGGAGGGAGCTTCCTCCTGAATGCCGCCACTGTCGGTCAATATAATATGGGCTTTATTTTGGAAATTATGAAAATCGAACACTTCCAACGGCTCGATCAGTTTTACCCGATCACAATCCCGCAGCACGGCATCTGCCGCCTCCCGCACAATAGGATTTTTGTGGATGGGATAAACCACCTTAATGCCCGGCACTTCATCCAGCACCCGACGGATACCCCGGAAGATATTTTTCATGGGCTCACCCAAATTCTCCCGGCGGTGGGCGGTGAGCAGAATCATTTTATCTTCCCCCACCCAATCCAAAACTTCGTGACGGTAATCCTTATCTACAGTGGTGCTCATAGCATCGATGGCAGTGTTGCCGGTTACATAGATCTTGCTATCATGGATATTCTCTTTCAGCAGGTTTTCCCGGCTGAGCTGGGTGGGAGCGAAGAACAGATCGGTCATGCAATCCACCATCTGGCGGTTCATCTCCTCCGGATAGGGGGAGTATTTATTGTTGGTACGCAGCCCTGCCTCCACATGGCCGATGGCAACCTGATTATAAAAGGCCGCCAATCCCCCCACAAAGGTGGTGGTGGTATCTCCGTGCACCAGCACAATATCGGGCTTTGCTTGCTTGATCACCTGATCTAACCCCACCAAGGCACGGGTGGTGATCTCTGCCAGGGTCTGCCCCTGCTGCATAATATTTAAATCGTAATCGGGGGCGATCTTAAAGGTATTCAACACCTGATCCAGCATCTCCCGATGCTGGGCAGTTACGCAAACAATGCTCTCTATCTCTTTGCGGCTTTCCAGCTCCTTTACCAGGGGCGCCATTTTGATCGCCTCCGGGCGAGTGCCAAAAATGCTCATTACCTTGATCATACCATCACATCCTCTGTTTGTTATCTTATAAAGTATAGCAAATCCCCCTGATGAAGTCAATAAAAAAGTGCCCGCAGGCACTTTTTAAAGGATATTGTTTCAGGGAATAATACGCTTTGAAAACAAATTGAAAAAAGGTGAGATTTTGCTTTTCCTGAACGGACGGCGCAAGGGACACGCCGAAGAGAGAAAAACGAAAGATCGCCTTTTTCATATGTACGGGAAACGAATCAAAAAGGGTGAGATTTTGCTTTTCCTGAACGGACGGCGCAAGGGACACGCTGAGGAGAGAAAAAACAGAAGATCGCCTTTTTTATTCGTTTCAGATGTCCATGATCATAGGAATGATCATAGGACTGCGTTTGGTTTTGGAAGTAATATAGTGCGCCAGGGCGTCACGCATATCGCTCTTTAAGGCTGCCCATTCCAGGTTGCCTTTGGCAAGGCTCTTTTTGAGGGCGGCGGCTACTACTTTTTGGGCTTCGCCCATGAGGTCCTCGTTTTCCCGCACGTAGATAAATCCGCGGGACACAATATCGGGACCGCTTACCACTTCATGGGTAAGCTTATTGATGGCGGCCACCACCAGGATAATACCCTCTTGGGAGAGAATGCGGCGATCCCGCAACACGATATTGCCCACATCGCCCACGCCGGTGCCGTCTACCATTACCTGACCGGCTTGAACGCTGCCGGTGAGTTTGGCAGAGTCTTTGGAAAGTTCCAGCACATTACCGTTGGCAGCCAGGAATACATGATCCTCTTCCATCCCTGTTTCCATTGCCAGCTTAGCATGGGTGGAAAGGTGATGATATTCCCCGTGAACAGGCATAAAGAACTTGGGTTTTACCAGCCCCAGAATAAGTTTTAGTTCCTCCTGGCAGGCATGACCGGAAACGTGCACTCCCGCCATTTTATTATCCACCACGGTGGCACCCAATTTTTCCAGTTCGTTTACCACCCGGCTCACAAACAGTTCATTGCCGGGGATGGGGGATGCGGAAATAATGATCAGATCGTTTTGGTTCACCGTAACGGTGCGGTGATCTGAAAATGCCATGCGGTATAAAGCACTCATGGGCTCGCCCTGGGAGCCGGTGGTAATGAGGGTTACCTTATGGGGCGGATACTGGGACACCTGTTCCAGGGGGATCAGGGTGCCTTTAGGCATTTTTAAATAGCCCAGTTCATGGGCAACGGCAATAACGCTTTCCATGGAGCGGCCAGAGGCTGCCACCTTACGCCCGAATTTTACCGAGGCATCGATAATCTGCTGCACCCGATGCACATTGGAGGCAAAGGATGCCACAATGATCCGTTTATCCTGGGCGCCCTCAAAAATGGAGAGCAGGGCTTTTCCCACCTTTTTTTCAGAGGATGCCATGCCCGGTTTTCCGGCGTTGGTGGAATCTGCCATCATCAGCAAAACGCCCTCCTTGCCCAGCTCGCCGATCCGTGCCAGGTCGATGGGTCTGCCGTGGATGGGGGTGGTATCGATCTTAAAATCGCCGGTATGCAGGACGGTGCCCACCGGGGTTTTAATAGCAAAGCCGGCGGCATCGGGGATGGAATGATTTACCTTGATAAACTCCACCTTAAAGCATCCCCGCTCAATCACAGAGCCGGGCTTGGTTTCAATAAGCATGGCGGTTTTATCCATGCGGTGCTCCACCAGTTTGCGGCGCACAAGACCTAAGGTTAATTTATTACCGTAGATGGGCACATTGAACTCCTTGAGCACATAGGGCAGGGAACCGATATGGTCCTCGTGCCCGTGGGTCAAAAAGATGCCCCGGATCTTTTCCATATTTTTACGCAGGTAGGTAATATCAGGGATCACCAAATCCACACCCAGCATATCGGTGCCGGGGAATGCCAAGCCGCAATCAATGATAATAATATCATTTTCGTATTCAAAAACAGTCATATTCTTGCCGATCTCGTCCAAGCCGCCCAAGGGGATGATCTTAAGCTTGGAAAGGGGCTTTCTGCCCCGTTTTGCGGGGGCTTTGGCAGTTTTGGCGCCACCGGCAGATTCTTTTTTTGCCGGTGTTTTTTTAGGTGCGGGTGCCACTGCTTCTTTTTTTGGTGTGTTTTTAGAAGCGGCATTCCCGCCGCTTTTTTTCACAGCCGGCTTTTTGCGAGAGGGTGCCGCTTTCTTTTGTTGAGAAGCGATCCGCTCCCCTGTTGCAACAGTGCCCCGCTTTCCTTCGGCTGCCAGGAGCAGATCGTTATTATTGATCAGATCCTCTAATTTTAAATTGTTGGCAGGACGGCGGCCCTTTGCCTTGCGCGCCTCTGCCCGATCCATGGTTTCTTTTTTTGTTTTCTCCATAAAAATCCTTTCTAACATGCATAACAAATACTCCTGCTTGAAAATGCTTCAAGCAGGGATGATGAGAATTCCCACGGCGGTCCGGAATTCTTTTTAAAAAGCAGTTAAAAACTGCATCACTGACATTCAACATTCCCATTATACTATATATTGGGAAATTTTACAACCTTTTATTCCAAATTTACGGCAATGGCGCCCCGGCGGTAGTCCTCGCCGCTGGGCAGAGGGTGCTTGCTCCAGCAATTCCAAAGATCGGTTGCCAGCCGTTCTCTGGCAAAAAACGCCGGATTTGCCCCCTCGCATTCCCGCCCGGATTGGCAGATGGGCAGGGTGGCATTTTTTCGCAGGGAGCGCAGTAACGCCTTTCCCCGCTCTCCAAACGCCAGCACCCGGATATAGGGCACCGCCTCCCGGGGCATGCCGGCAGGAATTTCCAAAACAGCGCTCACTGCCGCACGGCGCAGTTTGGCGTGGGCATAGCGTTTAGTTTTGACCCGATCGTAAAATGCCTGCAACCCCTCTGTTTCAAACAAGGCTTTCACCATACGGTTTTCCAGCCCCTCGCCGATATTGGCGCTCTGCTGCAGCTGCTGTGCGGTTTTGGTTTTAAGCAGGGTGAAAATACCCTGCTCGGCAGCCGCAAGATTCAACGCCGGATCTTGCCCAAAGGGGCAGTATTTTGAAAATTCATCCTGATGAGCACGAATATAAGATGCAGAGGCAACATTGCCTTGGGGTGCGCCGTCGTGGGGCACCTTGCGTTGGATTCCCAAATAAGAAAGCCCATGACGCAGGCAGGCACGGATATAACCGCAAGCCAGCAGGTTATTGGGAGAACGGAGTGCCTTACTTTCCTCCGGCAGCAGCTGCTCCAAGGCTGCCTGACGGGCGGCACCGTAGGAAAGCCCCGCCTCTAAAAAGGATTTCATCACCGGAGAAAGTTCCTCTTCGTCCACTGCCGCCAATTTTTCCAGGGCGGCAGTATCCTTTGCTTCAATGCCGAATACCATGGTAACCGGCATGCCAAAGGCGGCAGCCAGCTCCACACCCTTGGCGGCAAAGCCCTCCCCATCGGAGAGCACAAAGGGAACCGGCAGTTCCACCACCGCATCGGCACCGCCCTGCACAGCCGCTTGGGCACGGCTCCATTTATCGTAGGCGGCGGGCTCTCCTCTCTGTACAAAACTACCACTCATAATACAGACTGTATAATCCTCTTGGGTACAGGGGATCTGCTCCAGCAGCCATTGATGGCCGCTATGGAAAGGGTTAAATTCGCTGATCACTGCATAGATCATCAAGGCTGCCTCCTTTTTAATAAAAAGTTATTGAAACTTTTGTTATCTTATTATATAATAAATAATTGCAAAATAAAAGGAAAATTTTTAAAAGGAGATCGATGTTATGAAAATTTTGGTAATCAATGCAGGTAGTTCTTCTTTGAAATATCAGTTGATCGATATGGAAAACGAGAATGTGTTGGCAAAGGGTAACTGTGACCGAATTGGTTTAGACGGTTTATTTATCCACAATGCCAACGGAGAAAAGCTGGAAGAAAACATCTCCCTGCCCACCCATGCAGAGGCCATTAAAACTGTTTTGAAATATTTGACCGACGAAAAGTGGGGCGTGATCAAGGATGTATCCGAGATCTCCGCCGTGGGTCACCGCACTGTGCACGGTGCAGAAACCTTTGTGGAAGCCACTTTGATGGATCAGGAAAAGGTGAGCGTGCTGGACGGTTTAACCGAATTTGCTCCCCTGCACAACCCGGCTGCCGTTACCGGTATCCGTGCATGCATGGAGGTTATGGGCGAAAATGTGCCCCAGGTTACCGTTTACGATACCGCCTTCCATTACGGCATGCCCAAGACTGCCGCCATCTACCCCATCCCCTATGAATATTACGAAAAGTACGGCATTCGCCGCTACGGCGCACACGGCACCTCCCACGGATATGTGGCAGGGGAATGTGCCAAACTATTGGGGAAGGATATTAAAGATCTGAAGATCGTTACCTGCCATTTGGGCAACGGCTCCTCCATTACCGCAGTAGACGGCGGCAAGTGTGTGGATACCTCCATGGGCTTTACTCCCCTGGCAGGTGTGATGATGGGCACCCGCTGCGGCGATATTGACCCCGCAGTTGCCATGTTTATTATGAACAAAGAAAACCTTACCCCCGATGAAATGAACAATATCATGAATAAAAAGAGCGGTGCGCTGGGCTTGAGCGGTGTTTCCAACGACTTCCGTGATCTGGGTGCTGCCGCCGAAGAGGGCAACGAGCGTGCCCGCCTGGCTTTGGATATGTTTGCTTACCAGGTAACCAAGTATGTGGGGGCTTATGCCGCAGCCATGGGCGGAGTGGATGCCATTGTATTCACCGCCGGCATCGGTGAAAACAACCCGGCAATGCGCAACGCCATTGTTAAGCCTTTGGAATTTTTGGGTGCCAAGCTGGATGAGCAGAAAAATGCAGAGCGGGGCGATGCCCGTGTGGTAAGCACTGCCGATTCCAAGGTAAAGGTTTGTGTGATCCCCACCAACGAAGAGCTTGCCATTGCACGGCAGACCCTGGCAGTTATCTCTAAATAAAAGGGAACGGTCATGTTTAGAAAAATGAAATCCTTTTTTAAAAATTTAAAAATGACGCCGTTGATGCGGTTTATCGCATCCTTTTTGATCACTTTGGTGGTATTGGGCGGCGCCTTTTGGGGCATTTATGCCTACCTGTTCAGCGGTATGGAGCAGGAGAGTGCGCTCTCCGGAGAGGATGTGGGCATTGAAAGCCAGGATTACCACTCCAGCGACGTGGTAAACATTGCCCTTTTCGGCATCGATACCACCGGCGAATCGATGACAGGCCGCAGCGACAGCATCATTGTGGTATCGCTGGACAATAAAAACAAAGAAATTCGCCTTTCCGCCATCCAGCGGGACACTTATGTGCAGATCGAGGGCCACGGCAAAACCAAGATCAACCATGCCTTTGCCTACGGCGGTGCTCCCCTGGCGGTTAAGACCTTGAACCAGACCTTTGGGCTGGACATTACCGACTATGCGGTGATCAACTTTACCAACATGGAAAAGGTGATCGACATTTTAGGCGGTATCCAACTGGATGTTTCCAACGCCTACCGCAACGAAGCCAACAAGCACATTAAAGCTTTGGCAGAAGAGCGGGGCAAGCCGGTGCAGCTAATTCCCCAAACCGGGGTGCAGAACCTTTCCGGCATGCAGGTGCTGGGAATGCTCCGTGCCCGCAAAAATGTGGGCGGCACCGGTGCCCGCTCCCAAATGCACGAAACGGTGCTGAATGCTTGCTTTGATAAGGTGAAGACCAAAAGTGTGCTGGAATATCCCAACATTGCCAAGGAGCTGTTATCTCTGGTGAAAACCACCCTTACCAGCACCGAGGTGACCAACGTTGGTATGAAGGTATTGCTTTCCGGCTATACCATCCGCAATGCGGTGTTCCCCCTGGAGGTGGACCAGCAGGGTGGCTACGGCGGCAAGATCATTAACGGTGTGTGGTATCTAACCTATAACGAGGAACCGGGCAAACAGCATTTGATCGACTTTGTTTACAACGGTGTACTATACGGCGAGGAAGAAGAAACCTCTGTAACTGAATAAAAAAGATGTGCAAGGTTTGATGTTTGTTCAACACAGCCTTGCACATCTTTTTATTTGTTTTCTTCCGTTGTTTTATTGAGAGAGCAGCAGGAGCCCGGGCAGCATCCGCTATGGGGGCAGCCGATGCATTTATTGCCCCTCTTTTTGGCTCGGATCACATACCACGCCGCAACCCCTACGATCAACAGCAAGATCCCTATGATAATATAGTTTTCCATTTTTATTTTACACTGCCCACGGTAGTTTTACCAAGCCGGGCCTCTTCCTCTTTCAATTTCTGATCGGAACGAACGCAAAGATAAACCACGATAGCCCCCATAGAAGCCACCACCGACAAGCCGGGCAGAAAGCCGGTGCCAACAGTACCGGTGGTGAGTAGGGTGCCGATCTGATATACCAGGTAGGCAACCGTATAGCCCACGCCCAGTTGAAGGGCAATACCGCCCCATAACCATTTAGCACTTTTCATCTCTGCGTTCATGGCGCCGATCGCCGCAAAGCAAGGCGGGGTAAACAGATTAAACATCAGATAAGCCAACGCCGCCGCTTTAGACAAGGCAAAAATGCCGGCAACTTCTTCGGCACCGCCCACCAATGTTAGATCCTCGGTGTTAATAAAGTTGGTAACTCCGTAGCAAACAGCCAGCGTGCCCACCACATTTTCCTTGGCAATAAAGCCGGTGATGGCAGCGGCCGCCATCTGCCAGGCACCAAAGCCCAGGGGAATCAGAAAAACAGCAACAGGGTTGGCAATGCCGGCGAGGATAGAGGTGCTCTCCATCCCCTCTTCCACTAATTGAAACTGCCAATTGAAGGATTGCATGATTTGAATAACGGTATTACACAGCAGGATAATGGTACCCGCCTTTACAATATATGCCCAGCCCCGGGAACACATGGATTTAAAGGCTCTCCAAAGGCTGGGGAGCTTATATTCCGGCAGTTCCATAATAAAGAAGGATCTTTTACGCTTATGTCCGGTGATCTTATTGATCAAAAGAGCGCCGAAGAAGATGATCAAAATCCCGCAGAAATACATCAGCGTGCCCACCCAGGAAGCATCTCCGAAAAATGCCCCGGCAAACAAAGCGATCACGGGCAGTTTTGCTCCGCAAGGCATAAAGGGCGCTAACATGGCAGTGGCTCTGCGCTCCCGCTCGTTGCGAATGGTGCGGCACGCCATAACGCCGGGAATGGCACAGCCGGTGCCAACCACAAAGGGAATAACGGATTTTCCGGAAAGACCCACTTTTTTAAAGATAGGATCCAGCACAACGGTGGCACGTGCCATATAGCCGCAATCCTCCAGCAAGGCGATCAGGAAATACATCACCATTACCAAGGGCAAAAAGCCAACCACGGCACCCACGCCGCCGATCACGCCGTCTACCAGTAAGGACTGCAAAACCGGCGCAGCATTTTTTACCAAACCGGCAACCACACCCTGGAACACTTCGATCCAAGCCACCAAGGTATCCGCTAAAAAGGGGCCTACCCAAGCCTGGGAGATCTGAAACACCAAAAACATCACCACGGCAAAGATGGGTAATCCGATCCAACTATTCGTAATAATGGCATCAAACCGATCCTGCGCATTGCGCTGGTTGGTATGTACTTTTCGCTTTTCCACCTGGGCAACCAGCTTATTTACATAAACAAACCGCTTTTTATCTGCCTCGATAACCGCCTTTTTATTGCTCAGATCCACCTCGCCTTGCACATAGGGTGCGGGCTGCGATTTGCCCGCCATTTTAATGGCAGCCTTTACAACCTCCGCCAAGCCCTCGTGCCTGCCGGAAGTAGAAATGGTATTTACCACCGGGCAACCCAATTCCCAGGAAAGGGTTGCGGCATCGATCTTGTTCTCTTTTTTCTTATTGATGTCACTTTTATTTAAAGCAACCACCACCGGAATCCCCAGTTCCAAAAGCTGGGTGGTAAAGAACAGGCTCCGGCTCAAGTTGGTGGCATCTACAATATTAACGATCACATCCGGACGCTCATTCTTTACGTAAGCGCTGGTCACGCTCTCTTCCGAGGTAAAGGGCGACATGGAATAAGCCCCGGGAAGATCTACGGCGATCAATTCTTCTGCGCCATCATAATACGTCTTTTTAATGGGGCTTTCCTTTTTTTCCACGGTAACGCCTGCCCAGTTGCCTACCTTTTCATTCCGCCCGGTCAGGGCGTTATACATGGTGGTTTTACCGCTATTGGGATTGCCGGCAAAAGCAATTCTCATGATGCTCCTCCTAAATTTCAAATATCTACAAAGTTAGCAAGCGCTAACTTTTTAACTTAACGAAAACCGCTAAAAAGCGGTTTTCGTTATTCTATTATAATCGCTTCCGCAAGTTGGCGGTCAATATTATATCGTCCGTCTTTAATAGAAACAACACAGCTGCTCCTCAGGTGAGAGATCACTGTGATCGGTTCGCCGCTGTAGCAGCCCAGTGAAAAAAGAAATGCATCTAACTCTTCATCGTCGGTATTGATCCGGCGAACGATATATTCTTTGCCTGCCTTTGCATTTGTTAGGTTCATCATATCCAACTCCTCAAACTCGATTAGCATATGCTAACCAGCAATACTATATCACGCTCTTTGAGGATTGTCAAGCAATTTTTGGAATTTTTACCTTTGTTTTTTTCATCCCGAAACTTCGGCGAGTACACCGTCTTCTCCCATTTTCAGCGCTTTTACATCGTATTTGGTATATTTAACGATCTCTTCCAGCTTGGTTTTTTCTGCAAAGTTATTGATCATGGAAAAAACCATTCCCTTTTTCTGCGCCCGCCCGGTTCTGCCGATTCGGTGGATATAATATTCCATCTCCTCGGGAATATCGTAATTGATCACGCAATCCACATCGTCCACATCAATGCCCCGGGATGCCACATCGGTGGCGATCAACACGGCAAGATTGCCGTCCCGGTACTTCTGCATGGTTTTTTCCCGCTTACTTTGGGGAATATCTCCATGCAGGCATCCGCAATCCACCCCGGCTTTGCCAAGATCCTCGTAAAGCCGCTGACACATGGCTTTGGTATTGCAAAAAACGATCACCCGCTCAAAGGGGCCCTCCTTGATCATGGTAAGGGTAGAGTCTGTTTTCTTAAAGGGCGGCACCGTTACAGAAAACTGATCAATGTCCGGGCGGTCCTGCTGTTTGGGTTCCACGGTGATCTCCACCTCGTCCCGCTGATATTTCCAAGAAACGTCCATTACTTCCCGGCTGATGGTGGCAGAAAACAGCCCTAAATTACGGCGGTTCTTTACCATATCCACAATACGGGTTACGTCCTTATAAAAGCCCATATCCAGCATACGGTCTGCCTCATCCAGCACCACCGTTTGAATATGGTCAAACCGCAGGTTGCGGCGCTTATGGTGGTCCATCAGCCGCCCCGGTGTTGCCACAATGATCTGGGGATTTTTCTCCAACTGCCGGATCTGCCCCTGCATACCGGCGCCGCCGTAGAGCACCGCCACCCGAATACCTTTATAATAGGTCAAAAGACCCCGCAACTCCTCTCCGATCTGCATGGCAAGCTCCCGGGTGGGCGCCAGGATCAAGCCTTGGATCTCTGCACATTCTGCATCGATATGCTCGATCATGGGAATGCCAAAGGCAAAGGTTTTGCCGGTGCCGGTGGGGGCTTTTGCCACCACGTCTTTCCACGCCATAAATTCGGGGATCGCCAATTTCTGCACGGTGGTGGGGTAAGCGTAACCCTTATTTTCCAACGCCCGCAGCATCTCTTCCGAAAGGCCCAGGTCTTTAAATGTTACATTGTTTTCCATCTTGTTCTTCCTTTTTATTACTATGGTGCTATTTTAACACTTTTTCCCCAAACCCGCAACCTTTCTGCAAGATCCTTATAAAATCACTGTTACGATGGAGTGGGGCTCCATAGTAATTTGCGTGCAAACATCTTCGTGGCGTACTACCGCAGGCAAAGCCTCCTCGGCGGTATTCATCAGCACCAGCACCAAGCTGTTATCCGGGTTCTTAAAGGCTACTGTGTAGATCTGCTCGCAGTACTTGGTGGTAGCAATCCGCTTGGCACCCCGCTGCACATATTTGGAAAAATGGCCGATATAGTAGTAGATCGGGGTATATACCAGCTCCTTGGTTGCCGTATTATACAATACCGGTGCATGGCAGCCGCAGGATTTATCCTCCAGCACCACCCCGGCGCAGGCTACCGATTTTTCACTGCGGTTATGGAAAGGCCCGCCCTGATCGCTAAGCAGCAGGTTCCAATCGCAAAAGCCGGCAGTAAAGTTGCCAAAATCGCCGCACAATTCCTTACCATAGCGTTCTGCCAGGGAAAGGGGTGCTTCGTTAATACTGCCGCAGATTTCCGTGCTGAGTAAAACCTTACCAAATTGCTCGTGAACCAGGCGCATTCCATCGAAATGATCGCCGGAGTACCAGTGGTGCCCCACTGCCCACACCCGCTCTTTTACCGCTTCCGATTGGAAGATCTTTTTGGTGCGGTCATAGACCCGTTCCTTATTATGATCCCAGATAATGATCTTAATCTCCGAAAGCCCCTCCTGCTCCAGCACGGGAGCAAGATATTCTTCGATAAACCTTTTTTCGTTTTCAGCGGAATAATGGCAGCTCTCCCAAGGTTGGTGGGCATTGGGTTCGTTCTGCACCGAAATGGCAGAGATCTTAATTCCTTCCTCCGCCATGGCCTTAATGTACTTGGCGTAATATCTTGCCCAAACCTCTTTGTATTCTTCTTTTAAGGATCCGCCGCGAATGACGCTTTCGTTATCCTTCATGTAAGCCGGCGGGCTCCAGGGGGATGCAAAGAGCACCAGTTCATCGGTACAATATTCCAGAGCGTCCTTAATAAAGGGGATAATATATTTTCGATCCCGATCAATATTAAAGGTTTTAAGTTCCCGATCTCCCTCCTGCACATAGGTATAAATATCCAAAGAAAAATCGCAGGAATTAATATGGGTTCTGCCGAAATTATAGCCGATCCCCTCTTCCCGGGAGAAGTGCTTTTTTATAAAATCCTTTTTCTGGGCAGGGGTAAGCTGGGCATAGTTATAGGCTGCCGATTCGGTAAAGGCACCGCCAAAACCCACCACAGACTGATATTCGATCTCGGGGAACACATTAATAATCCCACACTCTGTGACGGCTCTTACATTGCCCGCCTCCACGGTGCTTTCTGCAAAATAAAGATTTTTTCGGGGAATGGATTCAATAATTTTCATCATAAATTCTCCTTATATGTTGTTTTTAAAAGGCATTAAAGGCAGAGGATCGTCCCCTGTCTTTCTAATTCTTAATTATGATCTCCACCTCGTCTTGCTTTCGTGCCGTAAGGGTATAGGGGATCTCCCGATGGATCAGTTCCTGGGCGGCTACCAGATAGGAAGAGGTAATGCGATCCTCCTCCAGATACACCTCCCGCATACCCCAGGCATAGTTGCCCGCAGGGGAAACTGCCGCCCAGCCGCCGGTTTGGATCAACTTTTTAGATCCGTATTCT
Source organism: Eubacteriales bacterium (assembly GCA_045538295.1). Lineage (GTDB taxonomy): Bacteria > Bacillota > Clostridia > Oscillospirales > QAKW01 > QAKW01. The sequence goes on along the minus strand of JAZSRD010000023.1, from coordinate 4,573 downwards.
TCCGGTAAAGTGATCACGCCGGAGAGATGGGTGTGCCCTTGAAAGAGGCATACCACCTGGCGGTCGCTGATCAATGCCCGCTCCTCCGGTGTAAAGTTCGGCTGAAAGCTGTGGGAGCAGAGTATCACTTTTTTATCGGGATTTTCCTGCATGCTTTGGCGGAGCGCATTTACATTCGGCGGGGTATAGGTTCCGTCGCTATGCGTAGTGGGATTTAAATCAGCGCCGAAACTGTCCCAAAGAATGAACAGATAATTACCGATCACAAACTCCCCGCTGCGGTTAAACCCGGTGATCTGCCGCCACTCTTCATTTCCATACTGTTCGTGGTTTCCGGGAAGCATATAATGAGGCGCAGGGAGATCTTTACAATATCGCTCCACAAATTGTTGTGTATAACTTTTCTTCTCATTAAGCCATGTGCCTTTAGAGGACCATGCCCAATGATCCAAGGAGTAATCCCCCAAAAGCAAGATCATGGCAAAGGGATCCCCTTCATGTTCCTTACAGATCTGCCGAATAAGCCGCCGGGCTTTTTCATCCCGGGAAATTCCGCCGTATTCTTCCTGGCAATAATGAATATCGGAAAGCAGTAACACCCGTTGTTTTTTCATAAGATTCTCCTTACTATAGACCGAAAATCGATCAAGCACTAAAGTTTAATAAACCTTTGTGCCGCCCCATTCCACCAGGGTAAAGCCGTTCCGTTGGGGAGCGGCAAGGGGTTGGGGCTCAATTTCAACCGGTGTTTCTAACGGCTTCCATGCCATAAACACCCGGAGCACCGTATCCGGCTCCGGCGCCACGGTCAGCCGGGCATTTTCGGTGTATCTTTCCCCCTGGAATGCGATCAGGTTATAGGAATTTTTCTCCATCAGCGGCAGCCAATAAACGATAAACTCGTTGGCCTCTTTCCGATTCAGCCCCTGACGGGCTAAGGCATTCTCCAAAAATGCGGCGGTATCTTTTCCTGCCACGCAAAATCCTTGGGAAAAATCATATTCCCCGGCGGTTTCTCCCTCCCAATAGAGGTAGCTATAGGTCTGTCCTGCCGCATCGATCAAGGTGCCATCGGGCCGGGCAGTTACTTTCCACCCGCCGTTATAGGCGGGGTATGTACAGGTCAACTCTCCGTTATAATCCAGCTGCACCTGTACCTCCTGCTCCCTTTCCGGGTAAAGGTAGATCACCGGTTTGGCTGCTACTAAAGGCTCTGCACTTTTATGCACCGTGATCTTTTTTGCCACATACCACCGGGCAACACATTGATCCACAGAATCATCGGCACTTTCCGTTTCTTTGCCCAGCACCACCGTTACTTCATCGCCGACGCTCAGTTCTTGCGCCTCATTTTCCCAAACGATTTTGGTGCTGTCGGTGATCACAATGCCATAGCCGGTGCTTTCCTCCTCCACAAACAGTTCCATACATGCCGGAGCACTGCAATAAGTAGAAACATGCCCGGTTTTGGTTTTACGAACTGCGCCGCAGTTTGATAGAAAAAGCAAGCAAGACAATAGGGTTATAAACGCAGCCGTTCTTTTCATGTTTGGAACCTCCTTAACCTGCGATCTGTGGGGTTTTCTTCTTCTAATTTAATTATATTTGCCCGTTGTTCGGTTGTCAAATATTTTATGAAGGATCGCAAATAAAATGCAAGAAAGACAGGGGACAATGTTCCCTGTCTTTCTTAACTATTACGAACCGTTATGATGCTACTTCAAGTAATTTCTTACTTACTCTTGACTGAACTTCAATATAATAAGCCGCTTCAGCGGCATTCATTTCTTCATCTTCCCAAGCCTCAAAATCTTCTACAAAATCGGCGTAATTAGTCATATAATCCGCATAATCGGTAAGAAGACCAAGATCACTGGAATTGGCCTTATATTTCTTCATAAAAGCAACATACTCATCCATAAATTTTTCATAACCATCCATTGCTGCTTTGAAATCGGTGCCTAATTCGTTGTCATCACTGTATTTTTTAGATTCATCTTCGTTTTTTTCTACTGTTTCTTGCGTGTCAGCATCATTGGTTGAAGAATTCCCGTTTCCTGTTTTTTCTTTTTCTAACACATACTCCTCTTTTGCATAATAAATCACAATACTTTTATCTTCAGAAACAAATTCTCCGTCATAAAAAACATCATAATCTTTTGTAAGATTCCCCAAATTATCTAAAATGTAATTATCAACCTTAAAAACAGTCCCTTTACTCACTTTTTCCAATGGGTATAAAAGCTTTTCGGATATATCGCCAACTTCAGTTTCAATAGCACTTACTTCAAAACCATCCGCCTTTAAAATTTCCATTGCATCAGTATGTGAAATTCCAAAAATGTCCGGTATTTTTGTTCCATTTGTCGCCTCTCCACACGCTGACAACGAAACAATCAATAATAATAAAACAAATGCCGCCAGTTTTCTTTTCATATTATCCTTTTCCTTTCAATTATATTAATCATATTATATGACATTTTGTCATATTTGTCAATATTAAATTATGACATAATGTCATCGAGGTGAGTTGATGAAAAATAATCTGAAATTATTGCGCAAGCAGGCGGGATATACGCAGATTGCGGTACAGATGAAAACAGGAATTGAGCAAGCATTGCTTTCAAAGTTTGAAAACGGGGAACGGGTTCCGCCTACCGAAACACTTGTGCGGTTGGCGGAGTTTTACAATGTGAGCATTGATTATATCTTATGTCGAACTGATGTGCCGGAAGTCAATAAAAAATGAGCCTTGATAAAGGCTCATTCTTTGATAGTGCTGCGCAAAGGGACGGCGAAAAACGACAGGAAAAAGACAGAAAAGCCAGGGGACGGTCCCCTTTCTTTTGTGCCCTGTCTTTTTCTTTTTTTGTTGCATCTCCTTATTTTTGTTGTTATACTTTAAATAATACAGCAAATCCCATTCTCACCTGTTTTTGAAGGGGGCAAATAAAATGTTAAAGAATCAATGGTGGTATTGCTATCACACCGCATTGCAAACAGAGCTGCTGCAGTGCCGAGACGAAGGCAAGGATGTTTCTGCCTATGAAAAAGAGGCGGAAGAACTAAACATTTTTTTGCCTTTTACGGAAGAAGAGTACGAAAAGGTAATGACTCTTGTGGATAAGCTGGAGGCACTGCCAATCTCCGCAGAGTATCAAAAGAACAATCCCGACACGTTAGAAGAGATCCACCAAGCCCAAGGTACCATCCCACAGACTGCCTATCATAAAAAGGAACTGGAGGATCGGATCTACGGAGCCTGGATTGGCCGTATTACCGGTTGCTTGCTTGGTAAGCCGGTGGAAAATTGGTCCCGGGAGAAGATTCGCAAGATTGCAGAAGCAGGCAATAACTACCCCATCACCCGCTATATCTGCGGGCAGGTTCCTCACGATCCCACCGACACCTTCTTTGATCAGCCTTGCTTTTCCAAAAACTGCTTTGCCGAGCAGATAAAAGGCTATTCCCCTGCGGATGATGATACAAACTACACCGTGTTGGCATTAAGTATCATTGAAAGATATGGCCGGGATTTCACCTCCTACGACGTTGTTGAAAGCTGGTTGCGCAACTTCCCCGCCTTAGCACTCTGCACTGCGGAGCAGGCGGCATTTCGCAACTTCCTGATGCATATTCTGCCGCCCCGCTCCGGCTTTGTACGCAACCCCTACCGGGAATGGATCGGCGCACAGATCCGTGGCGACTTTTTTGGATACATCTGCCCCGGCGACCCCCGCACTGCGGCTGATTACGCCTACCGAGATGCCTGCTGCACCCACACAAAGAACGGCATTTACGGCGAAATGCTATTTGCCGCAATGATCGCACATGCTGCGGTTACAAATAACCGCAGGGAAATTGTGGAGGTGGGCCTTGCGTGCATTCCGCAGAACTGCCGCCTGAAAAAGAATATCGAAGATGTTCTGGAAATGTACGATCAAGGCATTGCATTCATGGACGCAGTGGCAAAGATCCACGAGCGGTATCCCCAGAAGCTTCATCACAATGCAGTACATACCATTTCAAACGCCATGATCGTTGTTGCAGCTTTGCTGTGGGGCGAGGGAGATTATGAAAAAACAATAGGCTATGCTGTTATGGCGGCCATGGATACCGATTGCAATGGCGCTACGGTTGGTTCTTTGGTTGGCATGATCAACGGCGCAAAAAATATCCCCACCCATTTTACCCAACCGATTGCAGATACGCTGCGCACCAACATTGTAAACAACGCAACCGTTCGCATCTCCGATTTAGTGGAGCGAACACTTAAACTGATCCCGTAGAAATAGGGTGCTGACAATCAGGGGACGGACAATCAGGGGACGGTTCTGTGATTGAAAAGTAAAAGCCGCCCGCTCTGACAATCAGGGGACGGTTCTGTGATTGAAAAGTAAAACCCGCCCGAAGAGGGCGGCGGTAAAAAGGCACTTTTGAATAGTAGGAATTTGAAATAAAGCGAGCGGCACAGTAGATACTCTGCGCTCAGCATTTTTTCGGTTGCCTCGGGCACCAAACGAAAAAATCGCTGTGACAATCAGGGGACGGTTCTGTGATTGAAAAGTAAAAG
>JAZSRD010000021.1:0-13343 GCA_045538295.1 Eubacteriales bacterium | reverse complement strand
CAGGGAGGTTACCTTGGTTGCCTTGGGGTTAATGGTAAAGGTAAGGGTCTTTTCTCCGCTGTAGTTCCCCTTGAACTTAACGGTAACCTTATATTTACCCACACTCTTTCTGCCGGAGGCATAGCTTACGGTGTAGTACTTACTGGAGATGGTCTTGCCCTTGGAATCCTTCACCACTACCGTGGGCTTGATTGCCTTGCCGGTATAGGAATATTCGCTCTTCTTCAGCTTAATGCTCTTGGCATAGTAGATGGTGCTGCTGGAAGAAACGGTGCCGCAGGCCGTGCACTTGGTAACCACACTGCCGTTCTTCTTCAGGGTGGCTTTGGTGGTGGTGGTTTTATAAGCATGGGCCTTTTTGGCAACGGTGGCTTGCTTCACGGTGGTAACGCCGCAAGCGGTACACTTTTTACCTGCGGTAAGACCGGTCTTGGTGCAGGTGGAGGATGCCGCCTTCAGGGTGGTGATAGCGGTATGGTTGGAGGCATTTTTGCTGCCATAGCCGGTGCCGCATACGGTACATTTTGCCTTGGCGGTACAGGTGGCAGTGCCGCCCTTATGACCCAAAGCAGATCCTGCCTTGGTGCGCTGATGGGGCGTTCCGCAGCCATGCTCGCAGAGGGCAGTTTCGGTACCATCCACCACGCAGGTAGCATCTTCATTATACTTATAGTTTACAAAGCGATGGTTTTCGGGGTTTGCCTCTCCATGGGGTTCGCCGCAGCGTTCGCACTCGGCGGGGTCCATACAGGTGGCGGTGCCGCCGATGTGACCCAGGGCAGTATCTGCCTTGGTGCGCTCGTGAGGCGTACCGCAGCCATGCTCGCACAAGGCGGTTTCGGTGCCGTCCTCCTCGCAGGTGGCATCTTCGTTGTACTCGTAGGTTACAAACGCATGGTTTTCGGGATCCACTTCCCCGTGAGGTTCGCCGCAGCGTTCGCATTCGGCGGGATCCATACAGGTGGCGGTGCCGCCGGTATGACCCAAGGCAGTATCTGCCTTGGTGCGCTCGTGAGATGTGCCGCAGCCATGATCACATTGGGCAGTTTCGGTGCCGTCCTCTTCGCAAGTGGCATCTTCGTTATACTGATAGTTGGTATAGCTATGGTTTTCGGGATCCAACTCGCCATACTCTTCTTCGCAACGATCGCAAACGGCCTTTGCCACACAGGTGGCGGTGCCGCCGGTATGACCCAGTGCAGAGCCTACATCGGCAATGGTTTCCTCACCCGTACAGTTTTTCACTGCACAATGTGCGGTTTTGGTGCCATCCTCCTCGCAGGTGGCGTCTTCGTTGCTTACATACTCTTCGAAGGTATGCTTGGCAGCGGGCGTGGTTACCTCTTCCCGGCAACCGATACAGATACCGGTGGTGCAATTCTCTACCACATGGATTCCGGTTGCGGGGATCTCGCTGTTTTCGTTTTGGGTCTTATGGCAGCGGGTGCATTCTTCGTGGTAGTAGCCCACAGCACAGGAGGGATCTTTATCGATCTTCTCTTCCCATTCGTGGCCAAGGGCAGTGCCTTCCTCGATAATAGTATGGTGTTGCCCGCAACCCTCCCGCTCACAGGTGGCGGTTTGGGTGCCATCCTCTTCGCAGGTGGCATTCCCATTGCTTACATAATTTTCGAAGATATGGTCTTCGTTGGTGGGGATCTCCTGGCCATATACGGCGATCTCGCCGCAGGCGGTGCACACATCATCGCCGGTATAGCCGGGTTCCACGCAGTTTGGCTCTTTTACCCCATCCTTTTGGGTAAAGAGGTGGGCGCAATCGCCGTTATCGTTGATTCCAAAGTGAATGGTTGCATTAAGCAGGCTATCGTTTACGAGGGTGAAGTCGATATTATTCCAATCCTCTGCGCTGCCCATAAAGTACACATCGGTAAGGGCATCGCAACCGTAGAAAGCATAAGGTTCAATGGATTTAATGGTTTTGGGCAGCACAACAGAAGTGAACTCCCCATAAATAAACAGATCTTCTCCCAGCTTTTCCACCGTATATTCGCCCAGTTCTTCGGGCACAACCACTTGGGTTTCGGTGCCATAATACTCCCGGAGGGATACCGTTTTCTCGCTCTCGCTCAGAATGCCTGCCCCAAACCGAGGATCGTTGGAGAGGCCCCGATCCTCCAACTTCATATTATAGGTGCAGGAGGCGCCTCTGAACCGGAAGGTAGCGGTATTGTTTTCTCCGCCCACCTGCCATTGATTCAGGTAGCTTTGGTTATGGTCTGCATACACGTTATAGGCATTTGCAAAAACGAGTTCGGTGGTGCCGTTTTTGTAACATGCCTCCAGCCAAATATCTTCTGCGCCCATGCCGGTATACAGGAAATAGGTTCCGTTTTCGTCGGATGTCCAGTAGCCCTGGCTCAGATTATCTTTAATCAGGGTGTAGCCATTGTCTTCTACTACCCGCAGGCTTTCCACATCGCTTTCGATAATCTCCATATTCACGGTGGTAGTAACCCATTCTGCCGGTTCACTATCGGGATTTACCAAAAGGGATACGGTAGCCGTGTTTTCCCCGCCCACAGTCCAGGGGGTTTCTGCGCTTTGGGTGGTGGTACAACTGAAGAGATTCCCCCATTCCCCTTCGTTATAGGTTACTACCTCGGTGTTTCCTGCCTGGAAGGTGATCTTAAACAGGTATCTGCCGAGGGCGTTCTCGGGCGCATAGCGGAAGTATTCCGGGCCATCCTCTGTATCGGTGGTCCACTGACCAAAGCAGGGATCTTCTTTCACAATGGCGGCATCATCGTAAGCGCCCACCCACTCTATAGCGGTGGGGATGCACATTTCATCGGTACGCTCCTTTACAATGGCATTAAAGCTGGTGCTATAACCCATATAGGAAACGGTAACAATGTTGTTCTCTCCTTCCACCTGCCAGGGATTTTCTTCGCTTTGGTTGGTGGTGATTTGGAAACCGTTGGAATGGAAATATTCTATAATCTCCGGCTCCAGGGTTTCGTCCTTATAGGTTACCTTCAGGCGGATATTTCTGCCGATGGTATCTTCGAAATAGTGGAAGTAATTTTCGGGCGCCCAATCGCCATGGTAATAGTTGCCCTCCTGCAGGTAGAAGGTATCGGCGCCCAGCACCTCAACGCTTTCCACCGGGGATTCTTCTATGGTAACATGGTAGGGTGCACACCGATTGCAGTACCAATATTCCAGCAGGTTTTCCCCATCCACATCCCAGTTTGTTTCATACTGGCTGTCGTAGGTGGAGAAATAGGGCAGTTCACGCAATTCGGTATAGGAGATCTCCTCTGTTTCCCCGCCCACATAGGTGATTTGGAAAACAAGGTTCTTCTCCAGCTCGCTCAGGTCGTAGAAGAACTTGAGCTCGCCGTTCCAGTCGGTATCCCAGTAGCCCTGATCCTCTTTGATCACTTTAAAGCCGCCATCGCCGACCACGGAAAGATCCTCCACAGGATTTTCGATCAGGGTGGCATGATAGTCCACATTCACACCCTTATAGCCAATGCGGATAATGTTATTTTCTCCGCCCACTTCCCAGGGGGTTTCGTAAGATTGGTTAGAGAGGGCAAAGATGCCGGCTATCTCGCCGTTTTCGTTCTGGTAGGCAAGATCCTCTTCCTCGCCATCTTTATAAACCACGTGCAGCGTAACTGCATCCAGGAACAGATCCAGCGCATAGTGCTCGTAGTCAAAATAATTCCAATCCAGGTTGCAGCCCTGCACAAACTTAAAGCCATGATCGTTTACGGTAACGCTTTCCACAGGGGAGGGCACCAGGGGAACGGTAAAGGTGCATTCGGCCCCCATATAGTTCAGGGTTACGGTGTTATTTTCGCCGCCCACTTCCCAGGGGTTATCCAAGGATTGGTTGGAAAAGCTTGCCCCGTCGTACAAACCTTCCAGCTCCTCGAAGTGACCTTCGGTATAGTACACCCGAATGGTGGCGGCGTTTGCCGCCTGGCTGGTATCGTAGCGGAAGTAGGTGCCAAGATACTGCCCTTCTTCACCGTAGCAATCGGTTTCTGCGCCGTGGCAGCCATCGTTTTCTATGTATTCCATATCGCAGGAAACAAACTCGATCCGCTCTACGGGGCTGGGAGCAATATGAACCGGAATCTCCACAACGGTGCCCTTATAACGCAGAGTAACGGTATTGTTTCCATTGGGGAGCCACCGATGCTCGGAATCTTGCTCTACCACGTACTCCAGGCCGGCCTCTTCCCAGCCATCCGAGTAATAAAGATCGTACAGGTTGGTAAGAACTTCGTCGTCCCCGTAGCCTTCCTTATAGTGCACGGTAAGGCTTAAGCCCCGCAGCAGATTGGAAACATCATAGTAATAGTAGACTTTTTCTGTTTCGGTTTCTGCATCGTAGTAGCTGTTCCACCAGCCGTTGGCATAGGCTTCGTACACATAGGAGTTTTCTGTGATCTCAATAGATTCCACCGGGGTGCTGATCACATTGGCATTCAGGTAGGTTTCGTGCCCCCGATATATAATGGTAATAATATTCTCGGTGCCACCTACAGACCAGGGACTCAGGCTGTTCTGCTCTGTGCCAAATTCCACCTCGTTGTTTTCGGAAATGGCAATATACTCCGGATCGCTGCCATCGGTATGGTTTACCTGCAGCACCACATCCTCCAGAGCAAGGCCGGGATCATACCAGAAGAACTCCTCTCCGCCGTTGTTTTCGTCGATGCTCCAGTTGCCATGGTTCGTATCGTGTTCAATATACGCAAAACTACCGCCGGAATAAATTTCGATACTTGCAATGGGATCGGCAGCAACGCTCACATTGAATTCTTCTGTGGCGGCGCCTCTATAGCGCAGGAAGGCATATCTGTTTTCGTTCTCTATGGTCCATTGGTTGTGGTAAGACTGGTTGGTATAGGCGGTTATGCCGGTGCTCCGGAACCCTTCCTGACCTTCTTCCCAGTAGCCGATCTCCTCCGGCTCTCTGCCGTCGTTGTAGGTAACCAAAATCCTGGCGTTTTCGGCAAGGTACCTTTCATCGTACTTAAAGTACGAATCTATCCACCAGCCGTCCTCGTAGTAATCCTCCCACCAGCCTTGTTCCTCTGCTCCGGCAATATAGCTCCAATCGCAGCTCATCCGCTCGATCTTTTCCACCGGGGAGGGGATAATGGTGGGCTCCACCTCTATGGTTTTGCCCATATAGGAGATATAAATGATCTTTTCGCTATCCAAGGTCCAAAGATTTTCTGCGGTTTGGTTATCGGTAATGGTTATGCCGGTGAATCCATTCTCCTCGTTATAAAAACCAATGGTCTCCGGCTCTTTGCCGCTCTCTTCTGTGTAGGTTACCTGCAGCCGCACAGTTTCCTGCAGCAGATCGGTGCTGTAGCGGAAGATCTCTTCGCCCTCGTTATTCTCCCAGTAGCCATGGTGATATTCTTCGAACACAACATCGTCGGATACCAGCTCTATGGATTCCACGGGGGAGGGTTGAACCTCTACCTGATGTTCGCAGGTGGCGCCCATATAGCTGATATACACAATATTGTTTTCGCTGCCGGCTTCCCAGGGAGTGGCATAGCTTTGGTTGGTTTCCACAGTAATCCCGGTGAGTTCTCCCTCCCGATAAAAGTGCAGTTCCTCCGGATCTCTGCCGTCGCTATAAGTAACACAAATTACCAAATTTTGTTCAATGAGATTGGTGTCGTAATAGAAATATTTCCCTACATATTCTTCGTTCTCATACTCTTCTTGCCACCGACCCCAGGTTTCATCGTATTCCGTATATTCCACATCGCAGGATGCCACCTCGATGGATTCCACCGGGGAGGAGGCAATCTCCACGGGAACGGTGCAAAGAGCGCCCCGGTAATAGAAGGTTACGCTGTTCTCGCCGCCCAGGGTGAAATGCTTTTCCCGCTGATCGTCCCAATAGTTAAGACCGGTCGACATTTCCTCTTCGTCGTATATCTTAATGTAATCTTCCGGCTTGCTCTCGTCCTTATATTCCACCTTAAAGACTGCGTTAACGGCTTTGCCCCAGAGATCATAGTAGAACCATTGATCCTCCTGGCCATCCCAGTAGCCCTCGGCGGAATTGTTTTCTGTGAAGGTAAAATCGCCCTCGTGCAGGGTCAGGCTCTTAATTTCGCTCTCTGCCACTTGGGCATGATAAATCACCCGATGGCCATTATAGAAAATGAACATCTGGTTTTCCTTGCCGGGGCCCCACTGCTCGAAGAAGGATTGCCTGCTTTCGAAGGTAAAGTCCTCCACGCCCAGAATTGCCGGCTCCCGATCATCGGTATAGTGCACCTTAATGGTTAACGCCTCTGCCACATAGTAGGGTTCATAATAGAAAAACCGATCGGCAGAGGATTCACCGTAATGCCAGTTGCCATACTGCTCATCCCACAGGGGGTATTCAAAGTCGCAGGGGTTTACTTCGATATAATCGATCTCGCCCTTTTGGATCTCCATATTATAGGTGCAGGAAGCGCCCTGGTACCAAAAGGTTACCGTATTGTTGGTTCCGCCCACTGTCCACGGGTTCTCGTAGGACTGATTATCTTCAAAAATGGCATTCTCTGCGGAAATCAGTTGCGGATCTCTGCCATCGTTATAGGTAACCTCCAGGGTGGTGGCGGAGGCAAGCGGTTCCATATTGTAGCGGAAATATTCGCCCCGGTATTCGTTATCATCGGTATAATCGGAGCACCATGCGCCGTATTCTTCGCTAAATTCCCGGGGTTTATAATCGCAGCCGGCCACGCGGATCCCTGCCACCTTGCTTTTCTCCACAATGGCGTTCATGGTAGTTTCCGCACCCCGATACCGCACATACACGGTATTACTGGTGCCGTTTACCTCCCAGGGGGTGGCATAGCTTTGGTTATCACCTATGGAAATGCCGCTCAATTCTCCATCCGCAGTTAAATAGGGAATGGTAGCGGTGGGGGTGCCATCGGTATATTCCACCTGAATCTGCAGATCCATAATCTTTTCATCACTCAGATAATAGTAGAAGAATTCCCCTACCTTTTCGTCATTCTCCCTACGCTCTTCCCAGCAGCCCTCGGCCCGGTCGTGCTCAATAAAGCGCAGCTCATAGCCGGGCACAACGCGAATGCTCTTTACATTGGTGGGAATAATCTCTGCATTATAGGTGGCGCTTACGCCCAGATAGGTAACGGTAATGGTATTGTTGGTTCCGCCCACCGTCCATTGGTTACGGTAAGACTGATTGGTGTTAACCGTCAGGCCGGTGGGGGTTCCCTCTTCGTCGCAGTAATGGACCTGCTCGGTGGGGGTATCGTCCTTATACTCCACCTCCACCACCAGCTTGCTCACCCGGTCCCCGGAATTGGGTTCGTAGTAAAAGAACTCACCCAACAGTTCATCGCCATCGTACTCCGGGACCCAATAACCGCTGGTTTGGGAATCCTTTTCGGCAAAACCGTTAAAACCATGCTCCAAAATGCGCACGCTTTTAACGTTGGATTCCTTTACGCACACAAAATAGGCGCCAGCTCCATAATTGCCCACATCCAGATAGCAGATCTCGCCCGCCTCCAGATAGCAGGAAACCTGAAAGTGCATACCGATCTTGTCGTCGCTTTGCTCAAGCCATTCATGATCCTTATCAAAAAGGGTTGCGTAAGGATCGGCATTTTCGCCTTCGCTATAAAAAATATAGCCTCCTGCCGCAGGGGCAGTAAAGGAATATCTGGCGGTGCCGTTTACTGCGGTTTTGCCATCCAGGCTAAGCTCCCCAACAGGATCATCCACTAATGCCTGTGCGGGAATGCTTAGGGGGATGGCAGTGCACAGCACCACCAGCACCAGTAAAAAGCTAAGCGCTCTTTTTATTGTGTTAACCATAAAACACCCTCCTATTCATGTACCTTACGGTTAAGCAAACACGCATTATTTGTGTTTGCTTAATATATATGAATCTAATTTAATAATAGCATATAAAATTACATTCGTCAAATAAAGAAAACCCCTCGGCGTACACCGAGGGGTAGATTATTATTCCAGAGGTTCTTGCTGCTTTTTTCTATAGCGGATTAGTGCCACCAGGGTAGACACAATGGTAAGGGCAGCACCCAAAGCGGCGCCGTATGCTTGAGAGATGTAATTATAAGCCAGCCAAAAGGGTGCTCCTGCCAGGCCGAATTTACGAATGGTTTGCTCATTATTGAACCAAAGGCCGCCGGTTTGCAGCAAGGCTCCCGCAATGGGAAGCAACTCGATCCAATCCCGCTGAACCACCGCCAGCACCACCCCCGCCGCCACGATCAGGCTAAAGATCGAAAGGGCAACTCTCTTGGCATACCGCCGAAAAGAGGGTTCGTTTTTCTTGCCGGCAAAAAAGGAAGAGGCGGCAGAAAAAAGATCCAGAATGGCGCCGGAAAACGCCCCCAGCATTAGGTACTGTGCCACATAGAAGGCATAGGAAAGGCAGGTGGTCCACACAATGTGGCTGCGCTTTTTCAGCTGGAAGCTCCATAGATAAAGCGCCACCGCCGCCACCCCGATAATTTGGGAAATGATCAGTATAGTCATACTTCTCCTTTGTTGAATACTTTAAAGATCCGATACGCACTCTCGCAGGGGTTGCCATAGGAAAAATGGGCCTCTCCTGCGGTTAGATCCATAATAAGGGCATGGTTGGTAGCGCTTTGGTGCATGGGATCCTTGGCGGCATTGGGATTTACATGCCTGCAGATGCAATGGGGGTGGTTTCCATGATCGGCAAGAGCCCCCTTTACATCCTCTATGGTAAGATTTTGCCGCCCGCCAAGCAAGGCCTCTATCCGCTGCAGGCGGGTAAGGCTGTTCACCGATGGGGGAGTACGGCCGCCAAATTCAGGACCGCAAAAATGGTTGGTGTGAAAATGAGCGCCCCCTTTGGGCTGCAGCACATCCACGCCGCTGCAATCGATCTCCAGTCCCAGGGAAACCCCGTCTTTATGGGTAAGAATAAAATGCACAGGGGCAGGGTGCCCCCCTTTTATTGCGGCGTGGTGCGCCGACTCCATGGTTTTTTGCTCCAAAATATGGCGCATCCGCAGGTGCAGGGGCAGGCCATAGGCACTCTCGGTGGTGGAAAGGGCGTTCAAGGTCAGGGAGAGCCCTGCGCTGTTCATTCCCTTGCCGCCGATCATCCCCGCCTCCACAAACAAAAGCAGGGCAGGCTTGCCCTCTTGGGCAGAAATCCTTAAAATCACCAGCGCCTCCCGCTGGGAGCGGGTATAATCCCAATTCTGCCCCGCCAGCACCTTGCCCTCTTTGGTGGCAGGGGGGAGCAGGCTGAATGCGGTGCACTCATGTGGCGCAAGGGGAGCATAAAGCAGCTCACTGCGGCAGTTGATGGCAAGAATATCCTCAAAATCAACTAACGCTCCTTGGGCAACGCCCCGCATTTCTTCTATGTAACTCTCGTCTGTTTCCCGAATGGCATCCAAAAAGGCGCACGCCAGCTCCCGTGCTCGCCGCCAACTGATCCCCCGGGCACCAAAGATGCGGCTGTAGCTTTCTATGCTAATGCGGATCTCCTCCTTGCAGGCCTGCCCATACTGCACGCCCCGCTCAAAGGGAGTTCCCCTTAATGTGATCTCTTTGATCATGCCGTTGCTCCCGAACTTTTTTGATTATCCGAATTTTTGTGTCGTATCATTGCAATAATGATAGAGCATATTGTAAGAACATCTCCTATTGCCGAACCGTAGGCACGGCTCAAAAAGTTATACACGAACCAAAAGGGTGAGCCTAAAAGCGAAACGCGGCGAATTACCTTTTCGCTGCTGATCCAAAAAGCACTGGTGTGTAATAAAACACCCGTTAGAGAAAATAAATCCAGCCAACTCTTATTGTAAAGTGCAATGAGTCCTCCGGCAACGATCATACAAGTGTTTATAGAAATTAACATTGCCTTTGTGTGTTTTTTGATAAACTCGGTATGCTTTTTCCCGGCTATCACAGAAGAAACTGCGCCTAAAATATCAAGCACGGCGCCCGAAAAAGCGCCTAACAACAGATATTGTAATATGTATAAGCACCTTGAAATTACATTAAAGGCTATAATATTGCTCCGCTTTTTCTGCTGGTAGCTTAAAAGAAATGTGGCAACAGCGAGTAATCCGATTATTTGAGGTATTATTTTCATAACGGCTCCTTTATACACCAGTTTATAAACATCATTATACCATGACGTTGTTAAAGTTACAAATCAAAAAATAAAAACCCTCCAACGATTGGATGCACAAGTCCGGAAAAAGTGTTGGAGGGTTGCTTTTATTTGTCTTCGGTGCGTTGGCGAAACTTTTCGTTTAGGGACCCAATCACACGCACAATATCAAAATCCGGTTCAAGAAGCGGTCGAAACACTTTTTTTACAATATCAGTTGAGAGCAAGAACGCAATGGCTACACCGCCTAAAATATAGGCCAGTTTCAGCCACCACGTATCCAGTTCACGGCAAAACTGTGTTTCTTTGTTGATGCAACGGACCGCCACAATAAACAATGCGTGCAGCACATAAATATACATACTGTTTTTTCCCAGTTTGCTGAAAACGGATTTTTTCCGTGGGCAAAGGGAGAAAAACGCCAGGGCAATTATGGGCACGATCAGCAAAAACAAGGCACGCCCCACCACTGCCGGCACATCGCCGGCCATCGGCCCAACAGCTGCATACGATTGTGAAAGACCATACATTTTGGGGAAGCCGACACACCATTCTTCGTGATAAATAAAGAAGATATACGCCGCCCAAACAAGCGCTGCGAACAAGCACACCCACCACTTATTGCGAATGAACTGCCACAGGTTTTTAGGAAGAAAATAACCGATCAAAAAGAAGATGTAATAGCTGGCAATTTTTGTTAGACTAAAAATGGTGACTTGGTTAAAATAGCCACACGCAAGGCTTAATAACAATGCGCCTCCCAAGAATAACAGCGGGCGCTTTTGAGGCTTAAGCATGGCGGTAATCGGTACATACAAAATAATGGCAAACAGATACCACAGTTGATAGATGGGAATGAAGAAAGAGAAGGTTCGCGCATCAAAATAGGTGGCGTTTGCGGCACTGAATCCACTGTGCCAAACAGCCGCAAAACAATATAAAAGAATTTGTGCCACAATATACGGGGCAATGTTTTTATTAACAACCGAAAGGAGGTCCTTTTGATCCACGCGGCGTTTGGATAAATAGCCGGTTAAAATCATAAAGGTTCCCATATGAAACGTGTTGATCAAATCGTATAAAAAGCGATACGAGGGATATAGCTCCCGCGGTTGGGCTAACAGATGCCCCACTACCACGGTTATCATTAAAATTCCCTTAATATTATCGATCCAAAAATCGTGTTTTTTCTCGGTTAAAGCCGTTTGCACAAAGCATCCCTCCTTGCTTGTTTAGAATACCATGAACCCTTGTTTTTGTCAATCGCGGATGTGACGAATAGAGTTCTCACACACAAAGTTCCCCCGCCGAATCTTCGGCAGGGGAACGATGGTTCACTATGAAATTTTCATTATTTCATATCCTTAATAGCAGCCTGGGCGGCAGCGAGGCGTGCGATGGGTACACGGAAGGGGGAGCAGGAAACGTAGTCCAAACCGATTCTGTGGCAGAACTCAACGGAAACGGGGTCACCGCCGTGCTCACCGCAAATACCGCAGTGGATCTTATCGTTTACGGGCTTACCCAGTTTGATAGCCATTTCCATCAGCTTACCAACACCGGTTTGATCCAATTTTGCAAAGGGATCGTTTTCGAAGATCTTGCGATCATAGTAAGCATCCAGGAACTTACCGGCATCGTCACGGCTGAAGCCGTAGGTCATCTGGGTCAGGTCGTTGGTACCGAAGCAGAAGAAGTCGGCTTCTTTTGCGATCTCATCGGCAGTAAGGCAAGCTCTGGGGATCTCCACCATGGTACCCACTTCGTAAGCCAGTTCAACGCCGGCAGCGGCGATCTCGGCATCGGCGGTAGCCACAACTACATCCTTAACATACTTCAACTCTTTTACATCGCCGGGCAGGGGAATCATGATCTCGGGCTTCACAGTCCAATCGGCATGAGCCTTCTGCACATTGATAGCGGCACGGATAACAGCCTTGGTCTGCATAGCAGCAATTTCAGGGTAGGTAACAGCCAAACGGCAGCCACGGTGACCCATCATGGGGTTGAACTCGTGCAAAGAGGTGATGATAGCCTTGATCTCCTCAACGCTCTTACCCTGAGCCTTAGCCAGAGCAACAATGTCGGCTTCCTCGGTGGGAACGAACTCATGGAGAGGGGGATCCAGGAAACGGATGGTTACAGGGTTGCCTTCCAGTGCTTCATACAACTTCTCGAAGTCGCTCTGCTGATAGGGCAGGATCTTATCCAAAGCAGCCTCACGCTCTTCCACGGTATCGGAGCAGATCATTTCACGGAAAGCAGCAATTCTTTCAGCCTCGAAGAACATATGCTCGGTACGGCAAAGACCAATACCTTCAGCACCCAGCTCACGAGCCTTTTTAGCATCGGCGGGGGTATCTGCATTGGTGCGAACCTTCAGAGTACGGAACTCATCGGCCCACTCCATGATACGGCCGAACTCGCCGGCGATCTCGGCATCCACAGTGGGGATAATGCCATCGTAGATGTTACCGGTGGAACCGTCGATGGAGATATAATCACCCTCGTTGTAGGTCTTACCTGCCAGGGTGAACTTCTTGTTTTCTTCGTCCATGTTGATCTCGCCGCAACCGGATACACAGCAGGTACCCATACCGCGAGCAACTACGGCAGCGTGAGAGGTCATACCGCCACGAACGGTCAGGATACCCTGAGAAGCCTTCATGCCGGTGATGTCTTCGGGAGAAGTTTCAAGACGAACCAATACAACCTTTTCGCCTCTTGCGTTCCAAGCCTCTGCATCTTCGGCGGTAAATACAACCTTACCGCAAGCAGCACCGGGGGAAGCACCCAAGCCACGGCCGGCGGGGGTAGCAGCCTTCAGAGCCTTTGCATCGAACTGAGGATGCAGCAGGGTATCCAGGTTACGAGGATCGATCATAGCAACAGCCTGCTTCTTATCGATCATGCCTTCGTCAACCAGATCACAAGCGATCTTCAGAGCAGCCTTAGCGGTTCTCTTACCGTTACGGGTCTGCAGCATGTACAGCTTACCAGCCTGAACAGTGAACTCCATATCCTGCATATCACGATAGTGTTCTTCCAGGATAGCGCATACTTTCAGGAACTCAGCGAAAGCCTCGGGGAACTCCACAGCCATCTCAGCGATGGGCATGGGAGTACGAACACCGGCTACTACGTCTTCACCCTGAGCGTTAACCAGGAACTCACCCAT
>JAZSRD010000055.1:0-8755 GCA_045538295.1 Eubacteriales bacterium | reverse complement strand
CAGGGAGGTTACCTTGGTTGCCTTGGGGTTAATGGTAAAGGTAAGGGTCTTTTCTCCGCTGTAGTTCCCCTTGAACTTAACGGTAACCTTATATTTACCCACACTCTTTCTGCCGGAGGCATAGCTTACGGTGTAGTACTTGCTGGAGATGGCCTTGCCCTTGGAATCCTTTACAATGACATCCGGCTTTTTCGCCTTACCGTTATAGGTATAACTGGCATCCTCCAGTTTAATGGTCTTGGCATAGCGAATGGTGGATTCACTCTTCACCGCCCCGCAAGAACATTTTTCCACAATCTTACCATTTTTAGTTAACGTTGCTTTTGTGGTTGTTTTTTTATAGCTGTGCGCGTGTGATGCACTGTTGCTACCGCCCGCACATTTACTACATGCCGTATAGCCCTCGTTTTTGGCCTCACTCAAACCCTTGGCAATAGGGCTTTTCATATTGGAACATTCGTCACTTTCGTGATATTTTTTGCCGCTGGCAGTAACATAAACGGTGGTGTCTGCATAGGAAGTGATTACAACAACCGAGAACATTCCAATCATCATGACAACTGCCAACAGGGCTGATAATAATTTTTTCATTGGTTTTTTCCTCCTCAACATAATAATATGCGTGGTTCATATTGTGTTACTTTCAGTGTATCAAAAAACAAACAAAAAATCAAGGAAAAGACGATCTGGCAAAAAAGAAGCACCCCGATGGGGTGCTCCTTTTTTATTTGGTTTTAATCTTCTTGGCGGTGGACCAGGCGGATTTATAGGTTGTTTTACCCACCTTTTTAATGGTGCGGACACGCACATAGTAGGTCTTTTTCGCCTTCAGCTTTTTAATGGTTTTGGAAACCGTTTTATTCTTGCTGATCTTTGCAACCTTTGCACTCTTAAACTTCTTGGAGGTGCTGTACTGGATCTCGTAGCCCGCTCCCGAGGTTTGCTTGGAGTACTTCACGGTAAAGGCCTTGGTGCCCGCCTTCAGGGAGGTTACTTTGGTTGCCTTGGGGTTAATGGTAAAGGTAAGGGTCTTTTCTCCGCTATAGTTCCCCTTGAACTTAACGGTAACCTTATATTTACCCACTTTCTTTCTGCCGGAGGCATAGCTTACGGTGTAGTACTTGCTGGAGATGGTCTTGCCCTTGGAATCCTTAACCACTACCGTGGGCTTGATCGCCTTGCCGGTATAGGAATATTCGCTCTTCTTCAGCTTAATGCTCTTGGCATAGCGGATGGTGCTGCTGGAAGAAACGGTGCCGCATACTGTGCACGCCTTAACTACCTTACCATTCTTGGTGAGTGTTGCTTTGGTAGTAGTTGTTTTGTAAGAATGTGTAATGGTTCGTGTTGCCTTACATACATTACAACTTGTATCACAATTGTTAGAATACTTATGGGCACCGACTGTTCGGATTTTACCGCAGATGTTGCAGGTCTTATCGCAGGCATTGCTGTATTTATGAGCAGGAACGGCACCGGTCAGGTCTGCCAAAGTGGTAGCGACCTTGCCTTCGGTGAAGTAGGTATCGCATACATCGCAGAAATAATGGGCTGCAACGCTTGCTTCCAGATTGGTTTGGGTATGCACTTCGGGCTTTGCTTCGATCAGTGCGCCGTAGGTATGGCCTGCGGCAATCTTGCCGTCGCCGATCTTCCAGGCATCCAGATCGGGGATTTCGGTGGTAGCTGCGGCATCTTCAAAGTGCTTGCCGCAAACGCAATCGTAGTAGTCCTCCCAACCATCAACAGTACAGCTTGGTTTTTGACCGGGAACGATGGTGCACTTATGAACCTCCATCTCGGGTGAGGCAACTACCACATAGGAACGGTCATCTTCGATCGTGATCTCTCCTACTGCCCAAGCCGTTCCGTCTACCGTTACATTGAGAGGAGCCGCCAACCGATGGGTATGACCCACACTGCCATCCACATAGATCGGGTTTTGATACCGATAGGTGCCGGCCTCAAAGGTCTCGCCGCCATAGGCGATCCAATTTTCTCCGTCTTTGACATACCAGCCCTGCAACGAGCCGCTGCCAAAGCGGGCTTCTACACCTTCGGTGATGGAGAAGGTAACGTTCTTAACATCTTCCCCATAGGAAGGGACCACCATATTGGAGGTGGCGACAATGGTTTCGATCTCTTCGCGATCGGCGGGATTGATATAGATTTCCGCAATGCTGATAATAATTTCTTTATAAGAGCCCTCTGTATCGGTGACCCGCAGAGTTGCGCTTTGGGTATATGCAGAAGCGGTGGGAGTACCGCTGACCGTACCGTCGGCGGCCACATTCAGCCAGGCAGGTCCAAACTCCTTGGAGAAGGTATAGGGAGCCACACCGCCCGAAGCTGCATCGGCGACCGAAAAGCTTGCGATGGCTCGATCGGCATAGCCTTGGGGGATATCGTATTCGTTGCTATCAATGAAAAGCAATTCCGGTACCGGCGGCAATTCGATGGTAAATTCGGGAGAAGTCATATAGCCGTAGCAATAGCTGTCATAGTTGTTGAACCCATTATTAGTCCAAATTTGACCGTCGATGGTAATGCTTACCTCATCGGCAAACTGATAGATAGTACCGTTGGAACCATCGATCCGCAGTTGATTGGAATAGCGGTAGGTTCCTTCCACAAAGGTAACACCGTTGTACCGCTCCCAACTCTCGCCGTTCTTCTTTTCCCAATAGCCCATCGCACCG
Organism: Eubacteriales bacterium; assembly: GCA_045538295.1. GTDB lineage: Bacteria > Bacillota > Clostridia > Oscillospirales > QAKW01 > QAKW01. Next base: position 6,056 of record JAZSRD010000055.1, on the reverse strand, counting down.
GGAACATTACATCCCACTCCCTCGGTAAAGGTAAAATCAAAGGCGGTTTTTACCGCATCGCCATAGGCAGGGGTGCCAATATTCGAGGTGCCGACCACAGTATCGATCTTGGTGCGCAGGGCGGGATCCATCAAGGTATCGGTGACCCAGACGGTGATCTCCTGAAATTCCCCTTCGCTGTCGGTAACGCGAATGACCAGATCGTCGTTTTCTTCCACCACCGTAGGCGTACCGCCAACAGCGCCATCGGCAGCCACATTGATCCAATCAGGGCCGGAGGTCTTGGAGAAGGTATAGGGAGCCACACCGCCGACAACCGCCTCGGCAACCGAAAAGCCTTCAATCGCTGTATTCGCATAAGCCTTTTTGATATCAAAGGAATAGCTGTCATTGAAGACCAGCGGGATCTTTTTCCATTCCACCGTAAATTCGGGGGAAGTCATATAGCCGTAGAGATAGGTATTATAATCGTAGAAAGTAGCGTGGGTCCATTGTTTGCCATCGATGGTGATCACCACCGTTTCATCGAACTTATATTGTTCGCCCAAAGGGGAATTGATTCGCAACTGGTTGGAATAACGATAAGTTCCTTCGGCAAAGGTGGCGGTGTCATACCGCTCCCAAACTTCGCCGTTCTTCTTTTCCCAATGGCCCATCGAGTCGGGAACGCTGCATTGGGTTCCTTCGGTAAAGCTAAAATCAAACGCAGTTTGCACCACATCGCCAAATTCCGGCGCAACCATATCCGAGGTGCCGGTTACCACGCTGATCACGGTGCGTGTATCTTCTGTGGCAAACGCCGCAAAGGGCATCAATGTCAGCAATAAGAGCAAACACATCAACCAACTTAATATCCGTGTACTTCTTTTCATCGTTTATTCCTCCTTGACGAAATATTTTTTATACCTTATAATAAATGAGGTACTAATCTATGATTTAAGTATAAAATGAATTTTCCATTTTGTCCCCACCCACCCTTTTTTAAAAGGGTGGGAAATGAAAAAATATTTTTTCGTTTGGGTGGGAAAACGGGTAGGAAGAAAGGAGAAGCCAAATGAAAAAGCAACTTTTTGCCGCAGGGTTTTTGCCCTTGCTCTTATCGCTTTGCTCCTGCGCAGGCGGGCAGGGCGGCGGGATCACCACCCTTTATGGCATCTTGGCGGTTTGCTCCCTGTTGCTCTTTTTGGGCTACTCCTTTTTGATCAAGGCCAAAGAACGCTGGTTACTTTTGCTTTTCGGTTCGGTGGCGGTCGTCAACTTAGGGTATTTCCTTCTGGCGCTTTCCCAAAATGTCTCCCAAGCGCTGATGGCCAATCGTCTTGCGTATCTCGGCTCGGTCTTTCTTCCCTTGGCGATGCTGATGAGCATCCTGCGGGTCTGCGATCTGCGGTATAAAAAATGGTTGCCCCATGCGCTCTTTGCGCTGGGCGGCATCGTCTTTCTGATCGCCGCCAGCCCCGGAATTCTTCCGATCTATTACAAAGAAGTTTCCATCGCCACCGTTAACGGTGCCACCACGCTGGTCAAGGTCTACGGGCCGTTGCATAATCTTTACCTCTTTTATCTTTTAGGCTATTTCGGTGCAATGATCGCCGCCATTTTCCACTCCGCCTCCAAAAAGAAGCTTCGTTCCCGTGCCCACGCCATTATCTTGGCTTCGGCGGTCTTTATCAATCTCTTTCTTTGGCTTTTGGAAAAATTCATCGAGTTCGGGTTTGAGCCCCTTGCCCTTTCCTATATCATCAGCGAATTGTTCCTTTTGGGGCTTTATATGATGCTGCAGGAGGTGGAATGGGCGCACCCCGCGCCTACCGTTGATCAAAAAATGCGGAAGCAATTCCATCAGCGACTGGATACCCTTACCAAGACCGAGCGCAAGATCTTCGACCTTTATATTGAAGGCAAATCCTCCGCCGAGATCCTGCAGCTGCTGGAGATCAAAGAAAATACCCTGAAATATCATAATAAGAATATCTACAGTAAGATGGAGATCTCCAAGCGCAAGGAACTTATCGAACAAGGCAGAAAATACATATGATATAAAAAGAGCGGCCCGAGAGAGACACTTCGTAAAGAAGTTGTCTCTCTCGGTTTTTATTTACACCAAACAAATGACACTTTGCACATTGAATGTGAAAGTGTCATAGTGGGTCACATACTTTAAAAATCAACCTATCTCAAAATAAGAATAAGAAGTGATATTGTGAGATAGGTCTCACAGTTATAGTCGCCCCGCATCCAAAGATAATAAAAAAGAAGGCAGGAACATATCCTACCTTCTTTTTATGGTCGGAGTGAGGCGACTCGAACGCCCGGGCTAACGAGTAAAATATAGTCGCTTTTCGGCTTTCGATTAGCTTCTTCCGAAAATAAAACAAAACAACGAGCCGAATAAGCTCGTTATTTTACTCCACCTGCGCCCTCCCTTTATCTGCCACCGGCAGCGGTCGGGCTCGGTACTTGGTCCCGAATTGGTTCGGAACAAACAAGAGGCACGGGCGACCGCCTCAAATATAAAAAGAAGGCAGGAACATATCCTACCTTCTTTTTATGGTCGGAGTGAGGCGACTATGCATAACTGCCCGGCTTTGTTGCTCTTCCGTGGCTAAGCTTTGATCAACCGCCCCTTTGCAACATCGATAAATCCATCGCGCAAGTGTGCGCTCGGTATTTCTCGTGTTGCGGCAGCTGCTAACCTGCTCCCTTCATCTGCCACCGGCAGCGGTCGCAGGCGCAACCCCAACCAAGTTGCAAAGCAACTTGGTCGGGATGAGCAAGAGGGGAGGCGTTCGAGCCGCCCCACCATTAGCAGAAAATAAAAAAGACAGTAGAGATAAATCCTACTGTCTTTTTTATGGTCGGAGTGAGGCGACTCGAACGCCCGGCCTCTTGGTCCCGAACCAAGCACGCTACCAACTGCGCTACACCCCGAAAGTGTACATAACTATTATATAGATTTTTTGCGTTTTGGCAAGGGGTTTTTAAAAACTTTTCTCCATTTTATTTTTGAGACGCAAAAGAGGACACAAAAAATCATAAGATTTTTTCACTTTCTTTTTGGGGATGGGGAAATTGTTTGAAGACCTCACGCCTGCTCTCTTGCACGCCTCATCAAGAGGGCAATTTTATTGCAATATATTCGGAATTATGTTATAGTTATAATATAAACACTGCAATAAAGGAGGCAAAAACCATGATCAAATATGAAATCGAAGGCGGCCATCTGCCGGTGGTAATTTGTTACCCGGAAGCAGAGCAGACCCTTTGTACCCAGCGGGGCGCCATGAGTTGGATGAGTCCGAATATGCAAATGGAAACCAACACCGGCGGCGGAATTAAAAAGGCTATTGGCAGATTATTTGCCGGAGAATCCATTTTTATGAATGAATACACCGCCCGGGGCGGCGCCGGTATGATTGCGTTTGCCTCCAGCTTTCCCGGCTCCATTATTCCCTATCAGGTAACGGAGGGCAACGGCATTATTGTGCAGAAGCGGGGCTTTCTTGCCATGGAAAAGGGCTTGGACCTTTCTGTTTATTTCCAAAAGAAATTGGGCGGCGGTCTTTTTGGCGGCGAAGGCTTTATTATGCAAAAAATCTCCGGTAGCGGGCTGGTATTTTTGGAGATCGATGGTCACTGCAAGGAATACGAGCTTGCCGTGGGAGAAAGCATTGTGGTAGATACCGGCTATCTTGCCGCCATGAGCGAAAGCTGCACCATGGAGGTTCAAACCATTGCGGGAGCAAAGAATATCTTCTTTGGCGGTGAAGGCTTGTTCCATACCCGCATCACCGGGCCGGGCAAGGTGTTTATCCAGTCCATGCCTCTGCTCCAAACCGCCCAGGCGCTGACCCCCTACCTGAACATTGGGGAAGATAGCGGCAATGGCAAGGGCGGAATTAATATCCGCTTCGGTGAATAAAAATTAAATGCCTGAACGCACACTGAGCGTTCAGGCATTTTTTATCACATTCCGTAAACCAGCCAGATATAAATATAGGCGGGAATAATGGCAGCAAGGGTAAAGGGAATGCCAATTTTAAAGAAATCTTTGTTCTTTACCTCGTAGCCTTCCTTGCGCAAAATTCCAATGCCGGTAATGTTGGCAGATGCGCCAATGGGGGTGCAGTTACCGCCCAGGGTGGCACCCGACAATAGGCCAAAGTACAAAACAGTGGCCACATTATCCACAAAGGCAGAAATAAAGCCGGAAAACAATGCCAATGCAACCGCTGCCCATTTTATGTTGGGCACCTTTTCCATAATCATATCGGCAAGGAGCATGGGCATTTTGCTTTCGGTAAAGAATGCTACCAGTCCCATAGTACCGGCAATCATAATGACGTTCCAATCAATAGAGCTCCATACCTGGTCAAATCATGTTACACATTTTAAAAAATCAGGAATTGCATTTTTTGTTCTTTTATAGTATACTTAAATTTACTACGTCCCAAGGAGAATAAAATGAAGAAATATAGATTTATTTGCGGAATATTGGCGGCGATCCTTATGATCGCCTGTGTGCCCGGTGTATCTGCCATCGACGATGTACCTCAGGTGGCTGCAAACAATGTGATGCTGGTGAGTATGAACACCGGCGCCACCATTTATGAAGAGAACGCCGACGAACAGATCCACCCCGCCTCTACTACCAAGCTGATGACCATGGCGGTGGCAATTGATCTGATCGATGATCTGCAGGATACCCTGACCTTTGATAAGGCGGCCTCCTATGCAGATCTGGTGATCGGCAGCTCCAATATGGGCTTAAAGGATGGCGAAGTGATCACTCTGGAGGATGTGCTGTACGGCATTGCCATCTCCAGCGCCAACGAGGGCACCAACGCCATTGCGATCCACCTTTGCGGCAGTATCTCCGCTTTTGTGGATAAAATGAATGAGTATGCCGCCAAGTGGGGGATGGATCACACCCATTTTGTAAATACCCACGGTTTAACTGATGATAACCACTACACCACCGTGCGGGATATGTCCCTCTTGGCAAAAAAGGTGTTTTCTGATGATCGGCTGATGCCCTATCTCAGCGCCAGCAATTACACCTTAAAGGCCACCAATATGAACCCCGCCCGCCAGCTGATTTCCACCAATCAGCTGATCCGGATGAATTCCGGCAACTATTATAAATATGCGGTGGCAGGCAAAACCGGCAGCACCACTGCCGCCGGCTATAACCTGATCTCCATTGCAAAATATAAGGGCATGGAGTATATCTGCCTGATGATGAACGCTCCTTTTTCTTTGCCCACCAATCCGGTATTTGCCGATTCTATCGAACTGTATAAATGGGCTTACAGCAACTTTGGCATTCAAACCCTGCTTACCGAAAATACCTCGGTTTGCGAAATTCAGGTAGAACTGTGCGCCAAAAGCGACTATGTGATGCTGGTTCCCGGCAATGCCGTAAAGGCAGTGGTTGCCGACGATGTAGATCTGGAATCCTTCGAGTGGAAAGTGGAAACGGAGGAAGTGGCATATGCCCCCATTGCCGCAGGGGATGTGCTGGGTAAGGTAACCCTGGTTAAAGATGGGGTGGAATACGGCACGGTGGATCTGGTTGCCAGCGACGATATGGAGCGTAGTAATATATTGTACTATTTGTTCCTGATTCGCAATTTTTTTAGCAACACCATTGTGCGGATCATTACCATTGTTATAATTTTGGCAATTATTGCTTATATTATCTTTATGATTTGGCAAAATAATAATCGGCGGCGCCGGCGGATCTCCCGCAGAATTCGTTTTTGATCAAATTCTTCCTTATTATATAAGGCACCACGAAAAAAGAACTTGTAAAAACTTCTAAAAAAACCGAAAAAAAGTGTTGACAAAACCCCTATAGTAGTGTTATTATATTCAGGCACCCGCGAAAAAAGGCTGGTCCAAGAGGGTCGGCAAGAGCGGGAAAGCAGCGGACTTTGAAAATTAAACAGCATCATAAAAGAAGGACCCGTTAATTGTATAAAGTCCATGTCTTCGAACGGAGATATGGCGAAAGCGATTAACAAAACTTAAAGCCAGAATTTTGAGATTTGTTA
>JAZSRD010000026.1:0-28345 GCA_045538295.1 Eubacteriales bacterium | reverse complement strand
AGCACCTGCTAACCTGCTCGCTTCATCCGCCACCGGCGGCGCTTCGCAGTCGCAACTCTTGGAGAACTGGGGTGCACGACGTGCAATCCGCCCAAGGCGAATTGCACAGCAGATGCCCCCACTCGCTCGCCGCTCACACGGCAACCGCTCGGGGATGGCAAAAGGCTGCACGTCGAAAAATAAAAGAGCACCCACATAAGCGGGTGCTCCAAATAAGGTTTGTTATCTCTTGGAGAACTGGGGTGCACGACGTGCAGCCTTCAAACCGTACTTCTTTCTCTCCTTCATTCTGGGGTCGCGGGTTACGAAACCGGCCTTCTTCAGAACAGCCTTCAAGGTTTCATCGGACTCGATCAGGGCACGGGTAATACCGTGACGGATAGCGCCTGCCTGGCCGCTTACACCGCCGCCAACAACATTAACTACCACATCGAATTTGCCCATAGTGCCGGTGAGTTCCATAGGCTGACGAACCAGCATACGCAGGGTTTCCAAGCCGAAATATTCGTCCATGGTTCTGCCGTTGATGGTTACATTGCCGCTGCCGGGAAGCAGGCGAACTCTTGCAACAGAAGACTTTCTTCTGCCGGTGCCATAGAAATAATTTTCATTGTTATACATGGTTTACAGTCCTCCTTACTTCTCGAATACTTCGGGCTTTTGAGCGCCCAGGTTATGCTCGGCGCCGGAGAATACTCTCAGGCGGGTTAAAGCAGCACTTGCGATTTTGTTTTTGGGCATCATACCCTTAACAGCCAGCTCCACAACCTTTTCGGGGTTGGTTTCCATCAGGCGCTTGTAGCTGATTTCCTTCAAGCCGCCGATATGGCCGGTATGATATTGGTAAAACTTCTTGTTGAGCTTATCGCCGGTGAGAACAACCTTTGCAGCGTTCAGCACGATCACACAATCACCGCCATCAACATGGGGAGTGTAATCGGGGCGATGCTTACCCATCAGGATCATGGCGATCTGAGTGGATACACGGCCGAGCGGCTTATCAGCAGCATCAACAATGTACCACTTACGGGCAACTTGCTCTTGCTTTTTCATAAAAGTAGACATCGTTCTTTTTCCTCCGTAATTAATCACTTTTTTATTGCCACGTTATTATAATACAACCGAAACCCATTGTCAACCACTTTTTTCAAAAATATTATTTTACACTTTTAATTCTTTTATTATCTCGTTTTTTCTCTTGATTTCTTCTATTTACTCACTTTCGATTTATAAAAATAATTTGATTTTTCTGCATAAAACTGCTAAACTTGTTGCCGACAGGAGGGATCAAGATGCAGCAAATATCCGGTTATTTACGCCGTGCAGTAGACGATTATAATATGATAGAGCCCGGCGAAAAGATCGCCCTGGCCCTTTCCGGCGGCAAAGACTCCATGCTGATGCTTCACGGACTCAAGCACCTTTCCCGTTATCATCCTGCCAATTTCAGCATTACTGCTATTTTCATTGATTTAGGATTTGGTAATATTGATATAGAAACCTTAAAGCAAGAATGTGCCAAGTTGGAGGTGCCGTTGCTGATCCGAAAGACCGATATAGCCCCCTTGGTTTTTGATGTGCGCAAAGAAAACAACCCTTGCGCCTTATGTGCCAAAATGCGGCGAGGTGCCATTCACGACGCCGCCCTGGAGCTGGGGTGCCGCACCATTGCATTGGGACACCACCGCAACGATGCGGTTGAAACCCTTGCCATGAACCTGATCTACGAGGGACGGATCGGCTGTTTCCAACCGGTAACCTATTTAGACCGAAAAGAGGTGCGCACCATTCGCCCCATGATCTACCTTACAGAGGGGCAGATCGCCGGCACGGTACGGCGGCTGAAGATTCCTATTGTAAAAAATCCCTGCCCCATGGATCACACCTCCGTTCGGCAGGAAACGAAAGTTTTATTAAAGGAAGCGGAAAAGCGATTTCCCGGACTTTCGGAACGTTTGTTCGGTGCCATTACCCGCAGTGATCTTCCCGGTTGGAAGGGAAACAAGTAGAATTTTCTATTGACAAAACCTAAAGAATCATGCTATTATTTTAAATGGCGTTAACGAAGAGGGCGTAAGAGATCCAATGCAAGAGAAGCGGCGGTTGGTGCAAGCCGTTCTGCGGGCTCTTAATGCTGTAGCTTCCCAGCCGGAAGGAAGAACCGAGCACCAAAGCTCTTAGTAGAACCTTCCCGTATGGTCCCGCGTTAAGGGCACACAAGCGGCGCTAATCAGCGCAATTTGAGTGGTACCGCGGGTACTTGAAGTATTATCAAGGCTCGTCTCAAGGAATTTCTTTGAGACGAGTCTTTATTTTTTAAGGAGAAGAAACATGAAAGAACTGGAAAAGGTATATAATCCTCAGGAGTTCGAGGATCGGATATACGATTTTTGGCTGAAGGGCCGCTATTTCCATTCCGAGCCGGACGAAAGCAAAGAGCCCTTTACCATTGTGATTCCCCCTCCGAATGTAACCGGTCAGCTGCACATGGGCCACGCTTTAGACGAGACCCTGCAGGATATTCTGATCCGCTACAAACGGATGCAGGGCTTTAATGCCCTTTGGGTTCCCGGCACCGACCACGCCGGCATTGCCACCCAGATCAAGGTGGAAGAGGGACTTCGCAAAGAAGAAAACCTGACCCGCTACGATCTGGGTCGGGAGAAATTCCTGGAGCGGGTATGGGACTGGAAAAAGATGTACGGCGATCGAATCATCAACCAGCTAAAAAAGCTCGGTTCCTCCTGCGATTGGGAGCGGGAACGCTTTACCATGGACGAGGGCTGTTCCAAAGCCGTAAAGGAAGTGTTTGTAAACCTTTATGAAAAGGGCTTGATCTATAAGGGAAACCGGATCATCAACTGGTGTCCCAACTGTACCACTGCCCTTTCTGATGCCGAGGTCGTTTACGAAGAACAGCCCGGTCATTTTTGGCATATCCGCTACCCGGTTAAGGATAGCGATGAATATGTAACCATTGCCACCACGCGCCCTGAAACCTTACTGGGCGACTCTGCTGTGGCAGTGCACCCCGAAGATGAGCGTTACACCCATTTGGTGGGCAAGATGCTGATCCTGCCTTTGGTGGGCAGAGAGATCCCTGTTGTTGCCGATGAATATGTGGACAAAGAATTCGGCACCGGTTGCGTGAAGATCACCCCCTGCCACGACCCCAACGACTTTGAAGTGGGCAAGCGCCACAATTTAGAAGAGATCCTGGTGATGGACGGTAATGCCAAGATCAACGCCAACGGCGGTAAGTACGAAGGCTTAGACCGCTACGAAGCCCGCAAGCAGATCGTAAAAGATCTGGAAGAAGGCGGCTACTTGGTAAAGATCGAAGATCATACCCACAATGTAGGCGCCTGCTATCGATGCGGCTGCACGGTGGAACCCATGGCATCCAGCCAGTGGTTTGTAAAGATGCAGCCCTTGGCTGAAAAATCCATTAAAGAAGTAAAAGCCGGTAAGACCCAGTTTGTGCCGGAGCGGTTCAGCAAAACTTATTTAAACTGGATGGAGAACGTACACGACTGGTGTATTTCCCGCCAGCTTTGGTGGGGTCACCGCATTCCTGCGTACTACTGCGACGCCTGCGGTGAGATGGTGATCTCGAAAGAAGATGTGCACACCTGCCCCAAGTGTGGCGCTCCCATGCGCCAGGAAGAGGAGGTGCTGGACACCTGGTTCTCCTCTGCCCTGTGGCCTTTCTCCACTTTAGGTTGGCCGGATAAGACCCCCGAGCTGGATTACTACTACCCCACCAGCACCCTGGTTACCGGTTACGACATTATCTTTTTCTGGGTTGCCCGTATGATCTTCTCCGGCTTAGAGCAGATGGGCGAGGTTCCCTTTAGCCATGTACTGATCCACGGCTTGGTGCGGGACAGCCAGGGCCGCAAGATGAGTAAGTCCTTGGGCAACGGCATTGATCCCTTGGAAGTTATCAAGGAATACGGCGCCGATGCACTGCGGTTTACCCTTGCCACCGGCAATGCTCCCGGAAATGATATGCGGTACTACCCCGAACGGGTGGAATCCTCCCGTAACTTTGCCAATAAGGTTTGGAACGCTGCCCGGTTTATTTTGATGAACCTGAAAGAAGAAGACCTTACCTTTACCACCGAAAACCTCAAGCCGGAGGATGAATGGATCCTGACCCGTTACAACGAAGTGGTTCGGGATGTAACCGAAAATCTGGATAAATTTGAGATCGGCCTGGCACTGCAAAAGGTTTACGATTTTATTTGGGATCTGTTCTGCGATTGGTACATTGAACTGGTGAAGCCTCGCCTGTATGCCGGCGGCACAGAGAGCGCATCTGCCCAGAAGGTTCTGCTTTACGTATTCTCCGGTGCGCTAAAAATGCTGCATCCCTTTATGCCCTTTATTACCGAGGAGTTCTGGCAGGCGCTGCCTGTTGAGGAAGAGGCCGTTATGATTGCCCGTTTCCCCGCCTACAACAGTGACCTTTGCTTTAACGAAGGTGCCGAAAAGATGGAGCACATCATGGAAACCATCAAGGCGATCCGCAACCGCCGAGCCGAAATGAATGTGCCCCTTTCCAGAAAAGCCTCCCTTTACATTGAAACCGCACACACCGAATGGTTTGAGGGTGCTGAAAGCTTTTATCAAAAACTGGCAGGTGCCGATCAGGTGTTCCTGAACACTCCCGCTCCCGAGGGTACTGTTAAGTTGGTGTGCAACGGCGCAAGCCTTTATATCCCCTTTGCTGAATTGGTGGACATTGAAGGTGAAATTGCCCGATTGACAAAAGAGCTGGAAAAAGCCAAAGGCGAGCTTGCCCGTGTAGAAGGTAAACTGAGCAATCAAGGCTTTATTGCCAAAGCTCCCGCCGCCTTGGTAGAGGCGGAAACTGCTAAGAAAGAAAAATTCCTGGCTTTGATCAACGACCTTACCGCCAGTATTGAGGAAATGAAAAACAAATGATGACATATAGCGAAGCCATCCAATATATCCATGCGCAAAAAGCCCACGGCGCCAAGCCGGGGCTGGAGCGGATCACGGCTTTGCTGGAGAAACTGGGCAACCCGCAAAAAGGGTTGCTCTTTCTCCATATAGCCGGAACCAACGGAAAAGGCTCCACCGCCACCATGCTGGCATCAGTTCTGCAAAAGGCAGGCTATAAAACCGGATTGTTCACCTCCCCTTTCATTTATGATTTTAGGGAACGGTATGCCGTAAACGGCGAATTGATCTCCCCGGGTACTTTGGCACGGCTCACCGAGCAAGTTCGGCTTGCCGCCAATGGGCTGGAACTTACCGAGTTTGAGATCGTAACTGCTATCGGCATGCTGTTTTTTAAAGAAATGAACTGTGACATCACGGTGCTGGAAGTTGGGTTGGGCGGCAGATTTGATGCCACCAACGTAATCGAAGCGCCCTTGGCATCGGTGATCTGCTCTATCTCTTTAGATCACACGGAATATTTAGGTGATACTATCGAAAAAATTGCCTTTGAAAAGGCAGGAATCATTAAACCCGGCCACCCGGTCATTCTTTATAATAGCATTCTACCGGCGGCGCTCAAGGTGATCCAAAACCGTTGCATGGCACTAAATGCGCCGTTAACGGTGGGCGAACAGGCTTCTTCTGCCTTTGAAACCGTAAAGGAAAATACCTTTACATACAAAGGAGAGGAATATACCCTTTCTCTGCGGGGGGCGCACCAGATCAACAATGCGATCACGGTGATCGAAACACTGGAACAGATAAAAAAGCAGTTCCCTTATACCAAAGAGCAGTTAAAAGAGGGGTTGAAAGAAGCCTATATTCCCTCCCGCTTGGAATGTATCTGCCAAGAGCCCCCTATCTTTATAGACGGCGGGCACAACAAAGAGGGGATCGATGCTCTTTTACACGCCATGGACACTTTAGAAGAATTGAAGGAACCTGTAATTATCTTTGGCATGATGCGGGATAAGCCTTACCAATACGCAGTACAGCGCCTTGCCATGAGGGCAAAGGCCTTTATCACAGTACAACCGCCGGTACCCCGCGCCATGACTGCCTTTGATCTAAAAAACATGGCTGATCTGTTCTGTGATGATTGCACCGCCTGCAACAACTATGAAGAGGCGGCCGCTCTTGCCAAGAAAAAGTGTAAAAATTCCATTTTAGTTGCCGGCTCTCTTTATATGGCGGGTGATATGGCAAAGGAATTAAAAAAAATATTTTAACGACAAATTTCAACAAAATATAAAACAGTCTTTTGATACAATTGCAAAAGACTGTTTTTTTCTTTTTATAAGGGAGGTAAAAATGAACGTTACGTTTCAAAACAATTTTAACGAGTTGGAGGTTAAGATCAACGGAGAGATCGACCATCACTGTGCCCGAGGGCTTTCCGAAAGCATTGATTTTAAAATTAAACGGCTACGCCCTTCCCTGCTGATTCTGGATTTTGGCGGAGTAAACTTTATGGATAGTTCCGGCTTGGCGGTGGTAATGGGGCGGCGCAAACTAATGAACAGCATGGATGGCAGGATCGAACTGCGGCATTTATGCGGTGCACCTAAAAAGATTTTTGATATGGCGGAAATTTCCCGCTATGTTACGGTAAAGGAGGAAGATCAATGAAAGCAACAAACAATATTCGATTAGCATTTTTATCACGCTCGGCAAACGAGGGCTTTGCCCGCATCGCCGTGGCGGCGTTTGCCTCTCAGCTGGATCCCACCGTTGAGGAGATCAGCGAGATCAAAACAGCAGTAAGCGAGGCGGTAACCAACTGCATTGTGCATGGCTACGGCGATACTTTAGGCACCATTACCCTGCAGTGCCGCTTATATGAAAACGGCAAACTGGTGATCTCCATTAAGGATCGTGGCAGGGGGATTGAAAATATCGAGCAAGCAATGGAGCCCCTTTTTACCACAGGAGATGAAGCAGAGCGCAGCGGCATGGGCTTTACTATTATGGAAACCTTTATGGACAAGGTACGTGTGACCTCCAAGCCGGGGATTGGAACAACGGTTACCTTTACAAAATACATACGCTCGAAAGAATGACACCGCTTTTAAAGGACCGCCTGGTAGAAGAAAATTTAGGGCTTGTACGCATGGCGGTAAAGCGCTACAGGGGATTTGGCGTGGAAGAAGAGGATCTCATGCAGATCGGCTCGGTGGGACTGATCAAAGCCGCCCGGGATTTCGACGAAAGCAAGCAGGTGCGTTTTTCCACTTATGCGGTAACCAAGATCGTGGGCGAGATCAAAACCTATTTGCGGGATAACGGCAGTATTAAGGTTTCCCGCAAATACAAAGAGGACAAGTTAAAAATAGACCGTGCCGCCAGAGAACTGATGCTGCAGTTAGGGCGGGAGCCTCGCCTTTCAGAGCTGGCTGCAGCTACCGGGTTGGATCCGGAGGCGATCTTAACCGCAACCGAAGCTACCCAACCCACCGTTTCATTGGATCTGCCGCCGGAGGAAGGGGGCGTAACCCCCAGCATCGGTTCTCCGGAGGAGGAAGCCATAGACCGTGTGATGACACGGGAGATCTTAAACACACTTTCTCCGCAAGAACGCCGACTGATCGTGTTGCGTTTTTTTATGGATCAGACCCAAAGCGTGGCGGCAAAGGAACTGGGCATTACCCAGGTGGCAGTATCAAGATTGGAAAAAAGGATCTTGATCCGATTAAAAGAAAAGTATAAAACAAAAGAATAAAAGACATCCGTTTTACCTTTCGGTAAAACGTATGTCTTTTATTCAAAACTATGTTCCCGCTTGCACATTTCACGGTATTCTTTAGGGCTCATACCTACACGACTTTTAAAGATCCGGGAGAAGCAGTAAATGTTGGTATACCCCACGGCAGCGCACACTTGAGATACGTTGAGATCTTCTTCTTCAAACATCTTTTTAGCACGCTGGATACGGTAATCGATGATGTAATTTTGTGTACTTTTATTTTTATATGTTTTAAACAAGCGTGAAAGATAACTACGCTCAATGCCCAGCATATTGGCAATATTTTCAACACTAAGGTTTTGGTTGTAATTTTCTTTTATGTATTCCACCGCCCGAGTCATATAAAAATTCTTGGCGGGGATCTTTTTGGCGATAAGGCTTTCTTCTACACATTCCAAAAGTCCGGAAAAACAGCTGGAAATGGAAAATTGATTTTGATACTTTTTATCACACTCAACAAAAAGATCATAGGCAGCATCCATCGCTTTATGGGGAGAGGCAAAATCGATCAGTGGGTTTTGATAAGTAAGGCCTAACTGCTCGATAAACTTTTCTGCGCCATTACCTGCCAATTCTACGCCAATATAATTCCAAGGCTCCAAACTATCCGCCTTCCAGCTTACTGTTTTACCGGGGAACAGCAAAAACGCCTGACCCGCAGCAATATTATAGCGGCGATTTCCATGCTGTAAGGTCCCTCTGCCGGCTTCTACAATATTGATCACATAGCGTTCCGGCGTAACCGGCCCAAAGCTCTCCGAAGGGTTATAACGATGGCAGCAACAAAGACTTAAGCGAATATCGGGAAAATAATCCTCATCAAAGATGAATCGTTCCTCCCGCTCCAAATATTTTTGCATGGTGCACCTCATGTGTTTTTATACTTCAAGTGAATAATACCACATACTGTTAAAAAAAGCAACATAAAATTAAAAAATCGCTGATATTTTTTACACCATGTGAACAAAACTTAAAAATTAAGTCAAAATTGGTTAAATTTCTTTTTTACCTTATGTGAACGAAAAGCCCCAACAAAATGTGAATCCCTTCTTATCGCTAAAAAAATAGATTGCTCCTCCCTCTCCAATTCCGCCATGCCTGCAAGAGAATAGACCCAAGGCGCGTCTTCCTTGATGATGTTTTATTAAAATGGATCGGCGCCTTTTCCACTTGATTCAATAAATGCTCCGGTCGATGCAAGCTATCGGAAAACTCCCCGATCAGCACGGGTTTCCCCTCAAAACGTATAGTCGGGATCCCTTCGCCGATCAACAGAATTCCCTTCGCCTCTTGCAGTTCTTCGGCGGTAAAACTTTGGGCAGGATATTGCTCGATCTTTAGAAGCTTCCCCAGCCGTCCTGCCGCCAGTTGGAGCATGGATGCTCCACGGGTGGCTTCACGATCCCTGATCACTGCTAAAATCAACGGCATCTCTTGTTGTCCTTCTTGTACGGCACCGTATTCTCCGTTCTCCGCCAACTTCAGTAAACGAAGAAAGGTTTTCTCATCGGCGGCACCGATCAACTGCTCCCGCAGGTTCTCATCCATTAAAAGCACTGCCAGCCGGGAAGCGGGGTGTTCTTTTTTCTCCGGCGGGAATGCCACTAAAAATATTAGCCGGGTCTTATCACCGTCGGGAGCATCGAAATTTACCCCGTCGGGAACGGTGACTGCTGTGACCTTGCCTTTTTTTACAGCATTGCTACACACCTGACAGATCGCCACCCCTGCACCGATAGCAGAACCTGCCTCTTCCTCCCGATAATAAATATCACGTTTTAGTTGTTTGCTCTGCTCGGTATTGCCGCACTTTTGCTGCAGTGCCGCCAGAATATCGATCACACCCTCTTTTTCTTTTAGGGTGATGCCTACACAAATTCCCTTTTCTTCCATCCACGCTGTTGGATTCATACCCATCCCCCTTTTTATATTATAATTAGCGTGTACTTAAACTGGGAAAAATATACAATAGATCACAAAAATTCACTATTATTAGGCATTGCAAAAAGAAGGCAAAAAGTATATAATTGTAAAAAAATTAAAAAGAGGAAAAACCAATGATCAATCATCAACTGGACCAACAAATCAGAGAATGGATCGATGCACATCGGGATGAACTCCTGGCACAATGGATGGACCTGATCCGCATTCCTTCCGTGCGGAGCGAAAGTGCCCCCGGTGCGCCCTATGGAATTGCTTCTGCAGAGGTTTTAAAGGTTGCCTCCTCCTACTATGAAGAAGCAGGATTTAACGTGAATATCGAAAAAGGAAATCACTACGCCCTGGCGGATTGGGGAAACGGAGAAAAGACCATTGGTTTATTTGGACACTGCGATGTTGTGCCTGCAAAGGGAGATTGGTTGTATACTTCTCCCTTTGACCCGATCATAAAAGATGGGTATCTCATTGGCCGTGGAAGCCATGATAATAAATCCGGCGTGATGGCAAGCCTTGCCGCCATGCGCATTCTCAAAGAATTAAAGATTCCTGTAAAAAGCCGCATTCTTGCTTATATGGGAGCCGCCGAAGAGAGCCGCATGCCTGATATGGAAAAATTTGTTGAGCAAGAAGATATGCCCGATCTTTCTTTGGTGCCCGATTCTGCCTTTCCCTGCGGACTGGGCGAAAAAACCATCTATCGCTTTATGGCAGAGTGCAACGAACCCTTTCGGGACATTCTTGATTTTTCCGGCGGAGCAGCCATGAATGTGGTTTTAGACAAAGCAACGGTTACAATGCGCAATGTACCGGGGCTTGCAGATGAATTAACAGCTCTTACCGTTGATAAAAAGGAATTTATACTTACCGTTACAGAAGATACTATTCAATTAAAGACCATCGGTGTTCCCCGGCACGGTGCTTACCCTGAAGGTTCAGTTAACGGTGCCGCTTTGGCCGCCAATCTATTAAAAAACTGCAAATCACTTGCAACCGAAGACCGAACCTGCATGGCACAGCTTGCCCTTTGGATCGGCGACTATTACGGGGAAGGCCTTGGCATTGCTTATGAAGATCCGGATTTTGGTAAACTGACCTCCTCCAACGGTATTGTTAAAACAGAAAACGGGCGCCTTACTTTTGGCATGGACATCCGTTTTGGCGTTACTCTGGATCACTTAGAAACAGAAGCCGCTGTTACCCGCTTGATGGAACAATCCGGCTGGCATGTTACCTATGTATTGAACCGCAAAGGCTTCAGGGTCGATAAGAATTCTCCCCTTCCCGATATTTTTACTTCTATTTATCATACCTTGACCGGTTCAGAAGCCAAGCCTTATTTCATGGCCGGCGGCACCTATGCACGCCATTTGAAGAATGCTTATGAAGTTGGGTGTTGGGCAGAAGACAAAGATTCAAAGGCAGTACGCCCGAAAATGCCTACCGGCCACGGCGGCGCACATCAAAACGATGAATGCATCTCCATTGACACCCATTTTCAGGCAATTCGGGTTTTAACCCACTATATTCTTGCCTGCGACCGTTATTTGAACAACTAAAATCAGCAAAGCCCCTCATACGCTTATTGCGTATGAGGGGCTTACTTATTATTTGGACGTGATCAACAATTCGCCGTTCTGTGCATCCACCGTTATCGTACCGCCGGGGGTAAGATCCCCTTGCAGAATACAGCGTGCCAGCAAGGTTTCCAGCTTTTGCTGCATCAGCCGGCGCAACGGGCGGGCGCCGAAATTGGGATCATAGCCGGTTTCGATCAAATAATCCTTTGCCCCATCGGTCAAGTGGATCTTTACCTGCTTATCATCCAGCCGCCGTTGCAGATCTGCCAAAAGCAGATCCACGATCCTTTTGATATTTTCTTTGGTAAGGGGCTTATAGAACACCGTTTCATCCAACCGATTTAAAAACTCCGGACGGAAGGAACGGCGCAGCAGTTGCTCCACTTGCTGGCGGGCAGCAGGTGAGATCTCCCCGTTACAGATCCCCTCTAAAATAACATCGGAGCCCAGATTAGAGGTCAAAATGATAATGGTATTTTTAAAGTCCACCGTTCTGCCCTGGCTATCGGTAATACGTCCGTCATCCAGCACCTGCAACAGTACGTTGAATACATCCGGGTGCGCCTTTTCTACCTCGTCAAACAATACAACAGAATAGGGGCGGCGGCGCACAGCCTCGGTTAGCTGACCGCCCTCATCATAGCCCACATAGCCCGGCGGGGCGCCGATCAGGCGAGAAACAGAATATTTTTCCATATATTCGCTCATATCGATACGAATCATACTACGCTCATCATCAAAAAGAGCTTGAGCCAATGCCTTTGCCAGCTCGGTTTTACCCACACCGGTGGGACCAAGGAACAAGAAAGAGCCGATGGGGCGATCCGGATCCTGAATACCGGCACGGGACCGCAAAATAGCATCGCACACCCGTTGTACCGCTTCCTCCTGCCCAATCACCCGCCGATGCAAAATATCATCCAGATGCAGTAATTTTTCCCGCTCACTTTCCATAAGCTTTGCCACCGGGATGCCGGTCCACCGGGCAACGATCTTGGCGATCTCTTCTTCGGTAACTTTATCCCGGAGCAGAGAGTCTTCCCTTTGACCGGCGTTTCGTTCTGTTTGCTCCGCTTCTTCTAATTGTTTCTTCAATGCGGGTAGTTTTCCGTATTTTAATTCTGCCGCTTTATTCAGATCATAATTATTTTCCGCCTGCTGAATAGCGTGATTGGTTTGTTCGATCTCCTCCCGTAATTTCTGTACCACGGATATGGCTTGTTTTTCATTTTCCCACTTGGCTTTCATGGCATTAAATTCATCCCGCAATGCCGACATTTCTTTTTGCAGTTCTGTCAGGCGGGCTTCCGACAAGGGATCTTCGTCCTTTTTCAATGCCTGCTCTTCGATTTCAAGCTGCATGATCTTACGTTGCTTTTCATCCAACTCGGTGGGCATAGATTCCATTTCTGTTTTGATCAAGGCGCAGGCTTCGTCCACCAGATCGATTGCTTTATCCGGCAGAAAACGGTCAGTGATATAGCGGTTTGAAAGAGTGGCGGCGGCAATCAGTGCCTGATCCTGGATCTTAACACCGTGATATACCTCGTAACGTTCCTCCAACCCACGCAAAATAGAAATGGTATCTTCCACCGTGGGTTCTGCCACCAGCACCGGCTGAAAACGCCGTTCCAATGCCGCATCCTTTTCAATATACTGACGATATTCATTTAAGGTTGTGGCACCCACACAGTGCAACTCGCCCCGTGCCAGCATGGGCTTTAGCAGGTTGCCTGCATCCATAGAGCCTTCGGTTTTGCCGGCACCCACAATGGTGTGCAATTCATCGATAAAAAGAATGATCTCTCCTTCGCTTTTTTGCACTTCTGTGAGAACCGCTTTAAGCCGTTCTTCAAACTCGCCCCGATATTTAGCACCGGAGATCAGCGCTCCCATATCCAAAGAAAACAGTTTACGATTTTTTAGATTTTCCGGCACATCACCCCGAACAATTCTAAGCGCCAATCCCTCGGCAATGGCGGTTTTACCAACGCCCGGTTCCCCAATAAGAACCGGGTTATTTTTGGTTTTGCGGGAAAGGATACGGATCACATTGCGGATCTCCTCATCCCTGCCGATCACCGGATCCAATTTTTGCTGCCGGGCAGCCTCTACCAGATCTCTGCCGTATTTATTCAACACATCATAGGTCTCCTCGGGATTTTGGCTATTGACTCTTTGGTTGCCCCGCAGTTCCTTTACCGCCTGCATAAACTGTTTTTTGTGAAGATTATGAGCGGCAAAGATCTTTTTTAATATTCCGTCGGCACGATCCAACAGACCATACATCAGGTGCTCCACCGAAATGAAGCTATCCCCCATAGCTTCAGCCTGCTTGGCTGCGGCATCCAGTGCACTGTTCAGATCATTACTGCAATACAACTGCCCCACGGTGCTTAATGTGGGTAATTGCTCCATAGCTTGTTTACAGTCGCTCTGCAGATTTTGTACGCCCATCTTCTCCAGAATGCCGGGTATGAAACCGTTTTGCTGGTGGATCAACGCCTCTAATAAATGCAGTTGCTCCACCGCCGCATTTTTACGCAACGCTGCTGACTGCTCTGCCGCCTGTAATACTTCCAAGCTCTTTTCTGTAAACTGATTAGCATTCACTTGTTATCACTCCTTTTACACCAATGGAACGCCGGCTCCGCAATATTCCTGCATGATCTCTTCAATCAGGTGTACAGCAACCGCCGGTCGATCTAAATATTCAAAATACAATTTCAAAGCACGGTCCATGTGGTTTACATAACTGCCAACCGCTTCTCCCATTAATTCCTCTTTTCCATCAAAGGCTGGATGATACCGGAGATTACGCAATAATCTGCCCTTTTCAACGGAAATACGAGGATTATTAAGATACCTTTGTTCTAATTTTGCCCAAAAAATCATAAATTCGTTTACATAATATATTAATTCTTGGTTTTGCGTTCGCAACTGCACCTGCAGCTGTCCGAATTCCGGCTCCACACTGCGAAACAGTTGCACCCGATAACGAACAGAGGGATTATATTTATAGTTAAGGGCGCTACGTACCATCAGCATGGTACCTGTAGGCTGTGCCAGCGGCTGAAAGCCCACCCGCCCCAAGAGTTGCTCCAATTGAGTAAGGGTAGATTGCATCCGCTTTTCAGGGGTCAGCATGGAGCAGTATTCTGCCAAGATCTGATTGATCATATTGGAACGGTTGGTATGCATGGAATACGCCAGGCGATCCACCTGCGCCACCACATCATCCATCAGCACCAAGGAATAAACGCTTTTTTTCATAAGATCACCTCTTGAATTTATTGTATCATTATTTTATAATTTGTCAAGCAGTTTATATAAATATTATTGCGAGTTTTAATATTATGCTTGGCTTAAAGATAAGCAAAAAATCAGTTTATTTACCTTTTAACAATACATTTTCATTAAATCAATTAAAAAATGCTAATATTCCTAACTTTTATAGTATTTTTGTGCACCTTGCCTTCTTGCGTTTTTTTGAAATTTGTTCTATTATAATAGTATCATAATCTATTTGGAGGTTCAAAACCATGCAGTCTAAAAAACTCCGTGCGCCCTGTGTGCCCCTTATTACCAATGACCCCATGCTGAATGTTTGGTCTTTTGCCGACAAGCTGACCGACGATGTACCCCGCCATTGGACCGGTGAGCGCCAGTTCATTACCGGCACCATTGCCATTGACGGCGAATTATACCAAATCATCGGCAAGCTGCAGGCGGATAACAACCGCTATATGACCGAATTTCCGACTTTGCCCCAGGTGGATGTTTCGGTGAAGGCCATGACCACCGTTTGTACTTATGAAAACGAAAAGATCCGCTTGGAGCTTTCTTTCATGAGTCCCTTACTGCTGGACGACCTGAAACTGCTCAGCAGACCCGTTTCTTATATCTCCTATAAAATTACCGTATTAGACGGAAAAGAGCACGAAATTGAGTTGTTTATGGGCGTGAGTTGTGAAATGGCAGTTCATGAGCCCACCCAAAAGGTGACTATTGGCAGAGACATCCACTCCATTACTGCTTCCAGCGGTACCAAAAATATGCTCAAGCGTGCCGGTGATGATCACCGCATTGAGTGGGGTACTTTGTACCTGATCGCACCCAGCTGGAAAACGGTTGCCCTGCCTCTCAAAAAGCTCAACAAATGGATCCATTCGCTGTATTGTAATAATTTACAGCCCGTGAATCCCATGAATTTCCAGAGCCCCAATCCCGACGAATTTCTTCCCGAATATTATCGTGAGCATGATGTTACCGCGATTTACCCCAACTACCCCACCCTGCTGGCTGAACAAAAATTCACCGTGAGCACCGAAGCCGCCGATTTTCTGGCCATCGGTTACGACGATATTAAATCCATTCAGTATTTCGGCAAGAACATCGAAGCATACTGGCGCAAGGATGGCGAAACCTTCCAGGATATTATTAAAAAATCTTTGGATGAATACGAAGACATCAAAAAGCGGGTTGCCGCTTTTGAGGATGAATTGACTGCCAAAGCCGCCGCACTCAACCCCAAATACGCCGATATTCTGAATCTGGCATATCGTCAAACCATTGCTGCCCATAAACTGACCTGGCACGACGGAGAGATCCAGTTCTTCTCCAAAGAGAACTACTCCAACGGTTGTATTGCCACCGTAGATGTGACCTACCCCTCTATTCCCCTATTCCTGCTCTATGCGCCCGATCTGGTAGAGGGCATGCTGAACCCCATCTTTAAACTGATCGAAAAAGGCTTATGGGAATTTGAGTTTGCCCCCCACGATGCCGGCACCTACCCCTTGGCAAACCGCCAGGTTTACGGCTATAGCAATAAATATTTCTTTAAGAGCATTACCCCCTTCGATAAGCAGATGCCGGTGGAAGAATGTGGAAACATGATCCTTTGTGTGGCCGCTCTTTGCTATGCTAAAAAAGACTTTAGCTACTTTAAAAAGCACGAAAAACTGCTGAAACAGTGGGCAGATTATCTGCTGGAGGCCGGCTACGATCCCGCCAACCAGCTGTGTACCGACGACTTTGCCGGTCACCTGGCACACAACTGCAACCTTTCTGTTAAGGCTGTCATGGGTATTGCTGCCTTTGCAAAAGTGCTGAAAGATACCGGAAACACCGCCGACGCCGAAAAATACCATGCCAAGGCCGCTGAATTTGCAGCCCTTTGGGAGAAAAACGCTCGCACCGGCGATCACACCCGCCTGGCATTCGATCAAGAGGACAGCTGGAGCATTAAATATAACATGGTTTGGGATAATCTGCTGGATCTGAACATTTACAGCGAGCAGGTTAAGAAGAACGAACTGGCTTACTACAAGAAGATGGCCAATAAATACGGTCTGCCCTTAGATAGCCGCTCCGACTACACCAAGAGCGACTGGCAGCTGTGGAGCGTAATGCTGGACGAGAGCGATAAGGAATACTTTGATCTGATTGTAGAGCGGATGTGGGATTTCCTGAACGAAACCGTTGACCGTGTTCCCTTTACCGATTGGTATTTTACCTCTAAAGCAATCCACCGCGGCTTCCAAAACAGAACCGTACAAGGCGGCTTGTTCATTAAATTCTTGAAATTCTAATTCAAAGGAGTGCGCAACAAGGCGCACTCCTTTAATTCTATCCGCCTCTCTTTACAACACTTAAAGTTTCTGCTATAATACCTAAAAAACAGCAAAGGAGCCGTTTATGGACTTTTTAATTGGATGCATCATCGGATTGATCGTATCGATCGTTTTGTTTTCTATTATCAATTACATCTTAAAAGGGCGCAAGCTTCCAAAAAGCGCTGAACAGGGTATTTATAACGCCGTTTATTTTATTCAGTTAAAGCAATATCAAAAGGCGCTGGATCTTTTGGCCGCCACCGAGGCGGAGTATGCCATAACACCGGAGGTGATGTGCGATCTTTGTGTACAGCGGGCAGATGCCCACAAGGGCTTGGGGCAACTCTCCCAAGCGGTGGATGCCTACGAGGTTTTATATGAAGCCTTGCAACATTGTGAGGGAAATTTAAAACAAAACGATGCCCTTTTGGCAGAGATCAAGGCATGCTATCTGGCTTGCGATCGGGAAACGGATTTTGCCAAATGGGAGCAACTGTTCAGTAAAAACGCCTTAAAATAACTATCCTTTATAAATTTAAAACCCGAAACGAAAATTCGTTTCGGGTTTTTAATTTATAAGCTATTGGTAAAGCGGAGAAATGCTTCTCTGCCTGCAGGGGTACAGGGATAAACACCGGCATGCTCCAGCACCTTGGAAAATACAATGCCAATCTCCTCGCGGAGAATATCCAAAGCATTGGCAGCATTCAGGTGTGGATGCTTTTTCAGCACCTCCTCTGCCCACTCCGCATGCTTTTCGGTGGCCTCATGGGTGGCGGGATCGATTCCCTTTGCCAGCTGATCTGCCAGCAGTTCCATTTCGTCCTTTAAGCGAGCGGGCAAAACAGCAAGACCCATCACCTCGATCAAGCCGATATTTTCCTTTTTAATGTGATGCAATTCCTTATGGGGATGATAAACGCCCAAAGGATGCTCCTCGGTGGTGATATTATTACGGAGCACCAGATCCAGTTCATACTCTCCATCCCGCATACGGGCAATGGGGGTAATGGTGTTGTGGGGTTCGCCCTCGGTTTCTGCAAAGATAAAAGCAGATTCATCGGTATATCCCCGCCATGCGCCAAGAATATGCTCTGCCAGTTCGGTGAGGCTTTGGCGATTTTTGCTTTTAAGGCGCAACACCGATAGAGGCCAGCGCACAATGCCGGCATCCACCTGGGGATACTCTTTAAAGGTAAGCGCCTGCTCAATGGGCGCCTTTGCCATGGGGAAGACGTAATTGCCGCCCTGGAAGTGATCGTGGCTCAAAATTGAGCCGCCAACAATGGGCAGATCCGCATTGGAGCCTGCGGTATAATGGGGAAAAATTTCAATGAAATCCAGCAATTTCTCAAAGGTGGCTCGGTTGATCTTCATGGGGGTGTGCTGATGATTCAGCAGAATGCAGTGCTCGTTATAATAAACATAGGGAGAATACTGCATGCTCCACCCTTCCCCGCCTAATGTAAGGGGAATAATACGATGGTTTTCACGGGCGGCGGCACGCAGATTACCGGCAAAGCCTTCGTTTTCTTTACAAAGGGCGCACTTGGGATAAACAGCCGGGGGTGCATTTTTAGCAGCCGCAATGGCTTTAGGATCCTTTTCCGGCTTGGAAAGATTGATGGTAATATCCAAAGCGCCGTAGGGAGTTTCGGCAACCCATTTTTGATCCTTTTCTACCCGATAGCGGCGAATGTAATCGGTATTCCGGGAAAAATCGTAAAAGAAATCGGTGGCCTTTTGGGGATCCTCTTTGTAAAGTGCCCAAAAACGGTCGATCACCCAAGAGGGACGCGGAGTTAACAGCCCCATAATGCGGGTATCAAAAAGATCCCGGTATGTAACAGTGTTATCCGGCAGCAAGCCCCGAGCGGCGGCATCGTCCAGCAGAGCAGCCAGCAGTTCCTCCAAAGAAAGATCGGCGGCAGCCACTTCAGCCGGGTTATATCCCTCCAACTGCAGAAGATCCAGCAGTTGATTGCGGGTGTAGATCGTATCCCGTTCGTCGAGCAGGCCGCTTTTAACAGCATAATTTAGTAAACCTTCAATATACTTTTCCATATTTTCGCTCCTATGATCAGTGTTCAATTTATTTTAACACAATGATTCAAAAAATGGAAGATAAATACTTTACTTTAAATGAAAAATTTGTTAAAATAAATTTGACTATATCAAGCAAGGAGAATTTACCATGAAATTACCCGCTCTTGCCAAAGAGTTATATCCCGAAAATCAATGGTCCGTGCAGGAAAAACGCTACACCGATGCTGCGGCACGCTTTGCCGAACTGTTTGGAACTGCCCATGCAATGATCTTTTCTGCCCCCGGGCGCAGTGAGATCTGCGGCAACCACACCGATCACAACATGGGCAAAGCAGTGGGCGGCTCTGTAACCTTAGATATTTTGGCATTTGTTTCCCCCAGAAACGATAGCATGATCCGTATTTTAGCAGATGGGTTCCCCCCTGTGGAAGTGGACGTTTCCGATACTGCTTTGCGGGAAAAGGAAAAAGGCAAATCCACCGGATTAGTGCGGGGAATTGCCAACAAAATGAAGGAGTTTGGCTTAAAGGTGGGAGGTTTTAACGCCTACACCACCAGCAATGTATTTAAAGGGTCCGGTCTTTCCTCCTCTGCTGCCTTTGAGGTGGTGATCACCGCAATTTTAGATCATCTTTACAACACCGGCAATATGGATCGCAAGCAGATGGCCATTATTTCCCAGTATGCCGAGAATGTTTATTTTGGAAAAGCCAGCGGCATGCTGGATCAGCTTTCCTGTGCCTTTGGCGGCATGATCGCCATCGACTTTAAAGACCCTGCCGATCCCATTGTGCGGCCTATCAATTTTGATTTTGCCACCACCGGACATAGCATGGTAATTACCGATGTACATAGTGACCATGCCGACCTGACCGCCGATTATGTGGCAATTAAATCCGAAATGCAGGCGGTGGCAAATGCTTTTGGAAAAGAATATCTGCGCCAGGTAGAGCTTTCGGAATTTGAAGCGAAGGTTCCGGAATTAAACAAAAGCCTTTCCGAACGGGCTTTGATTCGTGCATACCATTATTTCCAGGAAAATGCCCGGGTGGATGCTTTGCACGATGCTTTACAAAATCACAATTTTGAAGAATTTAAAAACATTGTGATCGCTTCCGGCAATTCCTCCTATATGTATCTGCAAAACATTTATTCCGACCGTTCCCCCAAAGCCCAGGCTATGAGCCTTGCTCTTTGTGTAACCCAAAAGATGCTGGCCGGCAAAGGTGCTTGGCGGGTGCACGGCGGCGGTTTTGGCGGCACCATTCAAGCCTATGTTCCCAACGATATGGTAGAAGCTTACACTGCAGAAATGAACCGCATCTTTGGCCAGGACAGCAGCTGCGTGCTGCAGATCCGCCCCTACGGCCCTGTGAAAATCGACTAAACTAAAAGAGTTGCAAAAAATCTTAAGATTTTTTGCAACTCTTTTTTTGGGAATAGGAAAAAATGGGCTGTAAAAAAATTAGGATTTTTTTACAGCCCATATTTAATATTTGTTATTATGAGGCGGGCGATCGGTAAGAGGCTCATAGGTTTTTGGATTGATCACCAACCAGGCATTGGGCAAAAAGCGCATACCGTCGGCATCGGAGCCGCTGGGATTATTCAATACACCGCCGCCCTTTTCATAGTACATTACCGACGAGGAGCCGCCGTCCAGATTCGTGGCATTATAGCACTTTTCATCGATCATCACCTGTTGTAGCTGCTTAATCGTGGCACCGGCAGAAGCAATGGAACGACCGTCGATCACCACAAAAACCACGGTGCCGTCTTTCCGCTGACCAATAGCACTACGGGGCGCAACACCCCAGCCGCCGTTGCCGGAGATTTCTGCAGGCTCGCCGTTAATGATCAGTGCAGGCTGAAACTCGCAGGCATCCCGCAGGTTCAATCGATCCAATTCATTTACATTATAACGCCCTAATACCAAAATATCATCTTCATTAAAGCCGATCACGTTAATAGAGGAAGCGCCGGGCTCCGGCGTTTTGATCATAACACCGTCCACAATAACCATGCCGGTGGCGCGCCCACCGTTGCCCCAACCGTTAGCATCGCCAAAACCGCCGGCGTTAATACCGGCAAGAGCACCGTAATCCTTGATCAGGCGGGGCAGTTTTTGACCTTTGGTACCAAAGTTTTGGGGAACGCCCAGCCGCACCCAGGCGGGGTTGGCAACCTCCATTACAAAGCCGTTATAGCCGCTACCGGAGATTTTTTTCACTTCAATGCTATCTTTTTTCTTATTGGTATTAATTGCGTTGGAATCGGTTACGGTTTGCAGGGCAACCACCTTGTTTTTATCCATTACCGCTTTAATGGTTTCATCGGAATAAAAAGTGGTGGCATAATAGTGGTGAGAAAGGGTGGTCATAGCGGAAGTAATGATCAGCTCTCTAAAAAAGGAGATCGGTCCGTAAAGGAGAAACAAGATCACCGATGCTTCTGCCACCAAGGAAACCACTGCCGTGGTAACATACTTACCCACCGGACGTTGCCAAAAGGATAAAAAGGCATTCTTCAACCTTTGAAAAACATTAGGTTTATTCAATTTATGTGCATGTTTGGGAACATAGCGTTTGCTTTTTCTCAATTTATTCACCTATTCTTCATCGATTTCCTACAAATTATACTATTTTCTTTCTTCTGTGTCAACGAAATAAAAATAATTTCATAATTGTTTAAAATTTTACTTTACAAATTGATTTTTGTTTGTTATAATATGGAGCGTCATTGGGATATAGCCAAGCTGGTAAGGCAATGGATTCTGACTCCATCATTCCGCAGGTTCGAGTCCTGCTATCCCAGCCAGAAAAACCGACTTGTTTCGACAAGTCGGTTTTTCAATGAAATTAGTTCCTGCGGAACGTGTGAAATATTGCTTTGCAATGTGAAATACGCCTGCGGCGTATGAAATATTTGCTTCGCAAATGTTAAGGAACGAATTTTATTTCACATTCGGCGTAAGCCGAATATTTCAAAATCCGTTAGGATTATTTCATATCGAGCGAAAGTGAGATATTTCGATAATAACGCAAGAGTCCATCTTCATACGCAAAACTGCCGGGCACCTTTTAGGTGCCCGGCAGTAACATTATTTTTTCTCTTTCAGCAGATCGCGGATCTCTTCCAGAAGGAGTGCCTCGTCGCTCTTTTGAGGGGGAGCGGCTTCTTCGGCAGCTTTTTCTTCCTTTTTCTTTTTGCGCTTGAGGATTGCCATCATTTTGATCACAAAGAAAAGGCAAACTGCCACGATCAGAAAATCGATAATATTTTGGATCAATACCCCGTATGTAATCACCGAATTCCGCACGGTGATGCTCAGAGCAGAGAAATTCAATCCACCCAGAATAATGCCGATCAGTGGCATCAGTAGGTCGTTTACCACGGAGGTTACGATCTTACCGAACGCAGTACCCATTACAACACCGATTGCCATATCTAAAATGTTGCCCTTGGTAATGAATTCCTTAAATTCTGCCAATGTTTTTTTAATCATCTTTGTCTTTCTCCTTTACTTTTATTGCGCATTCCTAAGAATTCCGTATTATAATACACCGATTTTTTGCCCAATTCCTCTTCCAGTTTCTCGAAGCCGAGCTGCTCGGTCAGCGTTTGCTGCTTGGAAAATAAATTGGTGCCAAGCCCTAACCGGTCTCCCTCGATGGTGGCACCCATTGCCGCCAGCGTAGTGGGAAACATATCAAAGGTGGCAAACTGCCGGTTGATCTCCTTTTTTGGCGTTGCGGCGGCATTGATGATACAGTTATAAACGGTACGCTGATACTCCTCCACATTCTCCATAAACTTTGGATCCATGGTCAAATGATCGCCGCTGATGATAATGGTGGTATTCTCATAAAAAGGTTGCTGCTTGATCCAATCTACAAAAGCCGCCACCTGGCGGGAAGAGCAGGCTAATACGTTGGCATAAGGCTCCTCATATTCATTTTTGCAAAGGGGGCAAGCGTATCCATCGGGAAAGTGGGTATCGGCAGTAAGCAGGGTGAAATTAAAAGGCTCTCCGCTCTCTGCCAATTTTGCCAGTTCTTCTTTAGCAAAGCGGAACAGCTTTTGATCCTCATATCCCCACCATTCCTGGTAATCCTCCGGCAGGCGCCCATCTTCTTTCAGGGCATTAATATCCACGATATTGTAATCGCCATGCTCGGAAAAATAAGTTTCTCGGCCGGCGAAATCTGCATCGGAGCCAAGCAGCAGTGTTTGGCGATAGCCTTGCTCTTGCAGGATCTGCCCCAAAGAAACCACGCCGGGAATATATTCATCCTCTCCGCCGTAATTATCTGCCGAAAGGGGCACCTTAACGGTAATGCCGGAGGTTTGCGCCACCATAGCGGCGGCGGTCCAGGTGGTACCGCTATAGGATAATGCCCCGCCGATCCCCTCGGTATTGGAAAAATGAATATTTTCTTTGGCTAATTTGGAAAGTTCCGGAATATAATCATCGGGAAATGCGCCGCCCGCTTCAGGATCGGCAAAGGTACTTTCCATAGATTCCAAAAAGATATAGATCACGTTACGCTTTTCTTTTGGAAAAGTGATCTTCGTTTTGGTGGGATCTACATAATGCTCCTTAATAAAATCCGATTCATCGGTAATGGAACCGATATAACTGAAAACCTCCAATTTGAACGCAAACAGCAACACTGCCACAGACAAGGTGAAAATTGAAAAGGAAAGGGCTATTCTTCTAAACCGCCCGCAAAGCTCGGTGGTGCAATATTTGAGGTACCGTGTGCTGTTCTTAAGCAGATTTTGCAGCCTTCCGGAAAGGAGAAAATATAAAAACACCTCTACCCCGGTGAGTAGCACCCCAAAAAGCCCTACCCGCACGATCACACTGTTGGCAAGATCGGTGTTTGCGCCGGCTGCCGGTGTTTTTAGTTGATAGATCACCTGATCCAGCTCCACATTATCGTATTTGCTCAACAGCCAAATCGTCATAAAGAGCAACAGATTGCCTGCCAACAGAATACAGCCTGCGATCAGCAGTTTTTTATTCAGTTTTCGTTTCTCTGTTGCCACAATAAAGCCTCCGTAGATATGATCTATTTTATAATATACCCCACTTTGCTAAAATTGTCAATTATGAAGCCTTTAGATCTTTACTTTTATTATAACCCGCTCCGCTTTTTAAACGGTTTTCTTCCTTATTATATATACAAACCCCAAAGCGCCCAATAAATTAGCACCATTTGTACAAAACGCCTTATTAATTTTACAAATGTTATCCATTATTACACATTTTGTGTAATAAATACAACATAAAGCCATTTACTTCATTTTTGTATACATATATACTAATTACGTAGATATTTGCGTGTAGTGATTTCTACACGATACTTTCACATAATAAGGAGGATAACATTATGTTTAATAGGAAGCCTCGCGTGGTGGCGGCGATCATCACGATCAGTATGCTTCTATCCTTAATTACCAGCTTTTGTCTCCCCGTTACGGCAGATACTGGCGCCATTGAGATTGCAAACGCATCTCAATGGGCTAATATTGCTCAAAATGCCGAAACCTTAAACGGGGATTATATTCTTACTGCGGATATTGATTTTGACACTGTGAACAACTATTCCCCCATCGGTTCTAAGGATGCGCCCTTTACCGGCACCTTAAACGGTAACGGGCATACCATTAAAAACCTGAACCTGGATACCACCGATAACTATGTGGGTCTGTTTGGGGTGAACAACGGCACCATTCGTAAGCTGCACGTTGCCGATAGTTGCTCCTTCTCCGGCAACGCCTATGTGGGCGCTGTTGCCGGTGTGAACAACGGAACTATCGAAGACTGTGTTTCCGAAGCAACTGTTACATATAATGCAGTTGCCTCTGCCGATACCGAGTATAAAATTCTAACCCAAAACCTTTGCCAGTGGGGTGATACTGCACTTGCTACAGCTAAGTGGCAAAGTTTTTCATATACCGAAAAGTTAGCTACTATTCAAAAAAAGTATACTTTCTATGATTCCCGTCGTCCCGGTATGTTATCCAGAATTGAAGAAGCAAATCCGGATATCATTTGTTTCCAGGAAGTTAGTTTTACCGACATCACTATTGGTGAATTTTTGGGGACAGTATATGGAGCTGTTCAAGCTTGGAATACATATCTGCATTCCAATTTACCCAGTTTAATAGAGGGCAGAGACTATGGGCTTTATGGCAATCCCCGTAACACCACGGTTAAACCCATTGAATCCCCCCAGGAAGGCGTTATCATCGCCTACGATAAAGAAGTTTTTGAAATTGCCACAGATGGTAGTGGCAACCCAATCAAGGGCGAGTTCTGGCTCACCGATACACCTACCGTAGAATCCAAACATCCCGATGCCGGCAACTTTCGTATGTGTACCTGGATGATGCTGGAGGATAAAGCTACCGGCCAGCAGGTGGCTGTTTACAATATCCACCTGGATTTTAATAACGCTAATACCGAAGGCGCAAAGGTTGTAAAGCAGTATTTGACCG
Organism: Eubacteriales bacterium; assembly: GCA_045538295.1. Classification (GTDB taxonomy): domain Bacteria; phylum Bacillota; class Clostridia; order Oscillospirales; family QAKW01; genus QAKW01. The sequence continues at coordinate 2,942 of JAZSRD010000026.1, read as the reverse complement.
ACTTAAAGGCGCAGTACCCCGACGCTATCTTTATTGCTGCCGGCGACTATAACGCCTCTAAAGGTGCAAGCGGCTATGCTGTGATGAACGAGGTATTGGAAGACACCCGTTACCTCGCCGATGCGGATGATTTTGCAGAGAACCAATCTGTAAATACGCACACCGCCATTGGTAAAAACAGTGGCGAAACCGACATAAACGATGACACAAGTTTTGTTCCAACCGGTACGATTGATCACATTTTATTGAGTGGCGATCTGGTTGATGTTACAAACTTCGAAGTTCTGAATGACATGTATGACTCCAATGGTGTTATGGTTTATGATCCCGAAGGAGTTAAAGAAACTGCCACAGGTGGCACGCCAATGAACCCCTCGGATCATAACGGTGTTGCCACTACCATCACCCCCATTACCGAAAAATACATTGGCGGGCTGGCAGGTAAGAACACCGGCACAGTATCGTTGGTATCTGAAGAATATGTGAACGCCTATGCCAAAGCAGTATCGGATGTAACTGAACCGGTAACCTACGGCGATTTTAAAATCGAAAGCATCGATGATTGGATGTGGGTATTTGAGAACCATGCAGCATATTTCACCGATGCCAAGGTAAATGTGCACCTGATGTGCAACATTGATTTAAGCGATGCTAAGGCAAACACATTCACCGGTTTCGAAAATGCAAAGTTCTCCTTCGACGGGCATGGCAACACCATTTCCAACTGGGGAACTGAATCAACCGCAAAAGAGGCAAACGGTCTATTCTACCTTAATGGCGCCGGTGGCATGAACTTCCTGCGGAATTTCAATGTAACCAACTGCTATGTAAAAGGCTCAAATTCAATGACTGCCCTTGTTTACGGCTTCCAGGCCGCATCCGGAACGAGCTTTGAATGCCCGGAAAACCTGACCATGGAAAATATCCATGTGAGCAACAGTGACCTATCCGGAACTTCGCGAGCATTCTTGCTGGGGCAATATCATTGCGGCAGTGCTGCAACAGTCACCATCAACAACTGTTCGGTAGTTACCAGCAACATAAAAGGAAACAACGCCAACAACCAAGGTGCTTTGATCAGCCGTATGGATAACGGCACAACCTTCAATGTTTCTAATTGCTATGTAGAAGATGTTCATATACACGATGCCAAAGATAATTCCGGCATTTTGTTTGGTAGCCGGGAAGCTGCTACAGTTTTAAATGCATCTAATATTGTGGTAGCAAACAGCTCTATCAATGCATACGGAACGGATAATTCCACCGCATCTTTGTTTGGCGCTTTTGCAAGCGGATCCGGCACCTTAACCAATATTGCAGCCTATAACAATACGCTTAATTCAGATGTGGCTACCTATGCAATTTCCACCGGCACCGTCACTTCTGTACCCAAACTAACTGTAAGCAATATTTATATTAATAACGAGGAATTAACAAGAGCTTATACTGCAGCTGATATTACTTCCTTCTGTCAGTTGGATTCCTCTACTACCGCAACATATAAAACGGATTCTGTTTTCGAAAGCGGCGAAATGGCGTACACCCTGAATGATGCGCAGAGCGGCAGTGAAGATGCTCTTTACTGGAGCATGGATGATACCTTGATCGTACCCGGAACCTTGGAAAATCAAACCCGCAAGTATACCTTGCGAAAGAACGGCGGTTCCGTGATCGAAAGCGGTTATGCAAACGGCGGTTCCGATGTGCCTTTAAACTACGAATCCGACGAAATTATCCTCTATTCCCTTGCCGAGGGCAGCAGCGGTGAACTTAACGAAAACACACTGACCATGCCGGAAAACGGCACCGATGCAACAGTAATTGCCACTCCTATTTCGGAGGATCCCAACCATGTTTACATTACTGTGAACGGTGAGCGTTACTATACCACCACAGGTGATACGGTAACCATTACCGAGGATTCGGTTTCCTTTACCGGCGAAACGGTGGACATTAGCGGAATTGCAGGCCCTGTTTCCTACTTTGTGAACAACAAAGAGGTGGAGCCCATCACAACAATTACCGCCAACGAAGACCTAACGATCTCTGTTGCTGTTTCTGTTTCCGATGCAACGGAGGAAAGCGGCACAAAGGACTACACGATCTCGAATCTTACCGAGTGGTTGTATGTGTATAATAACCACAAAACCAAATTCTTTGATACCGAGATCACCATGCACTTGATGTGCGACATTAACCTGAAGAATGTGGAATTCAAGGGTTTTGAAAACCCGAAATTCTCCTTCAACGGTAACAACCATATTATTTACAACTGGGGTACCGAAAGTGACCCGATTGTAACACCCGGTTTGTTCTATGTAAACCAAAACCAAGACGGCGGTATGAATTTCTTGAAAAACTTCCGCCTGGATAATTGCCATACTACCGGGCCGGATCAACAATGGTACACCGCATTGGTATACGCCCCCGGTTGTCCAAATGCAGGCAGTGGCTACCTCCCCACCGATTTTACTATGGAAAATGTGCGGGTATTGGATTCTTCCCATATTTCCGGTAATGAAGTGGGCGGTATCTTAATGACCAAATACGGCTCTACAAAAGGCGAAAACCATGTTACCATTAAAAATTGTTATGTGGTAAGCTCCACCCTGGATGCCACTAACACCAACCACCAGGGCGTAGTGATCGGTAAGATCGTAAATGACACCGTAAAGATCAACTGTGAAATCTCCGATATTTTCATTAGAGATGTTGAGGTGCTCAACGGCAATACCGGCTGCGGTCTTGTGATCGGTACTGCAGAAGGTGGAAAGGCCACTGCAAACCTTACCAATATCGGTGTGTTCAACAGTGTTATTACCACTGCCAACGATGCAGCCATTATTGGTTATTCCGATAACGGCGCAACCACCTTGAAGAACGGTATGTTTGCCGGTAACACCTTGAATGCAGGCACCGATTGCGGCACCTACATTATGGCA
>JAZSRD010000059.1:0-12090 GCA_045538295.1 Eubacteriales bacterium | reverse complement strand
GGAGGGTGGCCTTTGTGCAACTCGCTCTTTTTGAATTATAGCAGGTTGATAAATAAACCGCCCACAACGCTTCTGTTGATAAATGCGCAGTATTCTGAAGTGGGATCGTAGCCATGTCGTTCTGGGGGCCAAGGTGTTGGGTCTAGTCATTGTCTTCCTAAGACCGCTTGGCCTCCGACTTGGAGGGTGGCCTTTGTGCAACTCGCTCTTTTTGAATTATAGCAGGTTGATAAATAAACCGCCCACAACGCTTCTGTTGATAAATGCGCAGTATTCTGCGGTGGTGGTATCGTACCAGTCTGTCATGGGAACACGGTCTGTGGTTTCGTTTAGCATATTGGCGATGGCTTCGCACACCATTTGGAAGTATTCCTGATCCTCCCAAATGCAGGTGGTCCACATTAACCAGTCGATCTTTGTGAAGGTGGCACGGGAATCCAGGGGCACACCGTAGCGGTTCATTTTCTCTTTATAAACCTGAATTTCGTTTTTCTTCACTTCATCGGAGAAGAGGCCATAGCCCAGCAGGTTATCCCAAACCATATTATATTTCATGCTCCAGCTATCTCCCTGATCGAAGGTGAGCCGTGTGCCTACATGGTCTGCCTTTGCATCCTCTTCCCATTTTTTTGCCCATTCCTTTGCGATTTCCATGAAAGAAGCATCGTTGGAGAGATCGGCATAAGCCGCAATGCCCAGGATGGCCTTGAGGCTGAGATTGCAGTTGCGGGCCAGCCGCCCTGCAAAATCATCGGTGCAAAGCTGATCGGCAGGATCGTAGCCATATTCCAGCAGGTAATTTACCCAACCCTTCATCAGCTCCCGATTGGCATCGAATAGTTCGGTATCGCCGTTTTTATATTTTTTAACAGCGGCAAGGCAAAGAAGCATGTTGCCCGCTTCTTCCACCGGCATTTGATACCTGAGCTTGTTCTCTCCGTAAACCTGCCCGTTTGCAATGGGATACCGACCCACATCGTGGGGGGTAAAATCGAAGGTCCATTCCGGGGAGTTTGCGTATTTGATAATCGGTCTGAGCATTCCCTTTACCAGCTCGGGATTATACTTCAGGAACAGCGGGATAGAGGGATAGGTAACGTCCAGCGTGCCGATACAACCATTGGAATCGTCTTCCTTGGAAAGGAAGATCAGGTTGCCCTCTTCATCCTCGATCAGCTTATGGGCGGCAATGGCTTGTCTGTATGCCAGGGAGGTGATATATTCATATTCTTCTCCCAGCTTGCCGGTTTCGGCCATGAGCTTGGCATCGAATTCATCGCACATTTTTTTGATCTCGGGATATTCCCGAACGGCAGCCTTTGCCATGTCCTCAAAGCTATCGAAATACTTGGTATAGTACTCATCCATCTGCTCGTGGAAATATTCGATGGGCTTAATTTCATCGTATCCCACGGTAATAACGCCGGAAAGCTCCTTCTTTGCGGTGTAGAGATAGGGGGCATCGGAATGGGCGTTATACACTTTATTCAAGGTGTAAGGATGGGGGAGTCTTCTAACATCGGTACTCCGCCCGATCACCTTGAGCCCGCCATACAGCTTGGGCGGTTCGGAAACATATGCGTCCGGGTCACAAAGGTGGAGGTAACCCCAATCTATGGTTACCCGATCCCCGGCTTCTGCCAAAGGATTCTGCACCACATTGCCGCAGCGCAGGGAAAACGGTGTTCTTTTAAACTCCACATTCTGATCGTGGCTGTTTACACAGCCCTGGGCGCTGATGCCAAATACGAACTGAACATCCTCTGCTCCTTCTTTTTTAAGCTCCACTTCATAAGCCATATAGCTTACCGGACGGGTTAAAATATCCAGCCGATCCAGCAGGAGCGGTGTGGTAAAGGTAAGCTTTACCTTTGCCGCTTTATTTTCGAAGGTATAGATGGTGCTAAGAGGTGTGATCTGCAGATCTGTTTGGTGCATTCTGCTGTGCAGGGTTTTATAATCGCTATCTGTGCCTGCAAGAACATAAACAGAGCCATCCACATGCAGGGCCGCATAAATGGGCCAGGGATTTTCTGTCCAATGCTTGGTGTAGCCGTTATAAAGCTTATCGGCACACGACCATACGGAAAAATACGGATCCACTGTAAACAGCGGAGCTGCTACCGGTCTTTTTTTCATGGGGATTCCCTCCTTAAAAATATTGACTTATTTGTATTATAATGGTATTCTTATTAAAAAACAATATGTATTACAACCCAAAAGATGAGGAAAACTGTTATGGATCACACCGTTAACGAAAAGATACATTATATAAGCCAAACCAACAGCACAAGAGATATTTTAAATATTCAAATGTGCGGCATCACCTATCCCGATAAAAATTACCGGATCGGCAGAGAATGCTCCGATGTGGCCTGCATTGAGTATATAGAAAAGGGCATGGGGGTGCTGCATATAGATGGCCAGACCTTTTACCCCGAAGAGGGAGACACCTATTTTTTGCAGATCGGCACCAACCACCGCTACTACAGCGATAAAGAAAACCCCTGGAAAAAAATCTTTATCAATGTGTCGGGGAGCCTGCTCGATAGCCTGATAGAGGGGTATGGCCTTAAAAAGGTATACCACTTTAAAGGGCTGGATCTAAGCAAGGAAATGCGCCGTATCTTCAACCTGGCAAAGGAAAATAAAGAGAACAGCACCGAGGAGATCATCTGCATTCTGAATATGATCTTTTTAAAAATGAGAAACCATGTGCGCAACACAAACCATTCCTTTGATCTGGCAGAGCAGATCAAGGAATATCTGCGCAACAATGCAGCATCCAAATTTAAAATGGAGCAGCTGTGCAAACATATCTCCCGCTCTGAATCCCAAACCATTAAAATTTTTAAAGAGGCATTCGGCATTACGCCCTATGCGTATTTTCTGGACAAAAAGATCAAGCTTGCCCGGGATATGCTTTTGAACACTAATCTATCCATAAAACAAATTGCAGGCAACCTGAATTTTGCAGATGAATATTATTTTTCCAATCTATTTAAGAAAAAGGTGGGCGTATCCCCCACAAGGTACAGAAAAGGGCAATGAGCCTTATTCTGTGCGGGGAAAGGATACCTTGTGGAACCCCGCACACCTCCGCCTTACCATGTCCTTCGCCGCAACCTTTATAGCAGATATTAATCTAAACAAGTTGTTTGAAGGATAAACCGGGGCAAGCGTATTTGTTGCAAATTGTTTTTAGGTATGATATACTCTAAAAAACGATCCTTTCAAGGGGGAAACCTTACCATGAAACTGCCCAAGATGAAATTCACCGCCGCCGGGGATATGCTGATCCAGCGGGTGATCTCCACCGAATACGAAGGCTTTGAGACACTGCGGGATTATATTAAGAAAGGGGATGCCCGCTTCTTTAATTTTGAGTCTATCATCTATAAGGATGGGCTTTGGGGCAACCAGTTCAACGGCGGCTCCCACCACCAATCCGATCCCCGCACCTTAAAGATCTGTGCGGATTACGGCTTTAATATGACCACCTTTAATAATAACCATACCTTCGACTGGGGCTATGGCGGTATGATCAATACGTTGGAGGAACTGAAAAAGACCGACTTTGTTCATACCGGCGTGGGCATGAACCTGGATGAGGCGGCTGCCCCGGCTTATCTGGAAACGCCCAAAGGCAGGGTGGCACTAATCTCCATTAACACCGATTTTGTGAACCTTGCCGCCATGGCAGGCAAGCAGGGCCGCCGCACCCCCGGCCGCCCGGGCATTAACGTTTTGCGCACCCCCCGCCATTTTGAGGTTACCCCCGAGCAACTGGAGGTGCTACGAGAGATCGCTGATATAAGCGGTGTAAACGACAGTATCAAAATCTCCAGAGGAGAGGGGTATGTTGCCGCAAAGGGCGATAACGAATTGGTGGAATTTGGCTTTATGACCACCTTTCACAAAGGAGATCAAACCAAATACCACATTACCCTGCACCAGGGGGATATGGAACGACTGGAGCAGGCTATTCAACAAGCCCAAACCCAGGCAGATTACATCCTTGTGAGCATCCACTGCCATGCTGCGGAAGGCAACAGCAAGGAAAACGCCCCCGCCTTCCTGCAGGAGTTTGCCCATCGGGCAATCGATATGGGTGCCCATGCGATATTAGGGCACGGACCCCACCTGCTGCGCCCCCTTGAGATCTACAAAAACCGCCCTATCTTCTATTCCTTGGGAGATTTTATGCTCCACAACGAAAGTGTTACTGTGCAACCGGAGGATTTCTATGCCACTTACGGCCTTACCTCCGACGCTCCCCTCAACGAGGTTTACCGCCGCCGTTCCCGCAATTATACCTGTGGGCTCCTGACCGATCACCGGATGCTGGAGGCGATCGTTCCATATTTTGAAATGGAAAACGGAAAACTCACCCACCTGGAGCTTTGCCCCATTGAGCTGGGCTTTGGTCAGCCTCGCTATTGGATGGGCACCCCCACTATCCGCACCGATAAGGGCATCCTTGAGCGTTTTGCCGAAATGTCTGCCCCCTTTGGCACGGAAATCACCATCAACGAAGATGGCATCGGCATTGTAAAGTTATAAAACAAGGGGCTGAAAAAATCCCAAGAGTTTTTCAGCCCCTTATTCTTTTACAAACCTTTAAACGAAAGTGCAACATTTTGAGAAGAATTCCTATTGCAGATGCCCTTTAAAAAGAGTACAATGGAAAAAAGAGGTGATCAATCATGCCACATATTACAGAAATCGACCCCAATTTCAAAGTGGATACTCAATTTGATTATAAAGATGCCGTTTTTTACGACGTGAAGAAAAACAGCTGGTGCCTTTTTGGCCTGCAATTCGATACCATCTTTCGCCGTATGCCCCAAGAGGTGGCAGAAAATGTAAACGAAGGGGTGCTCGCTCTTCACACCAACACCTCCGGGGGGCGGCTACGGTTTACCACCGACTCCCCTTATATTCTGCTCTCGGCCGAAATGCCCGACCAGGTGGTTTTTCCCCACATGCCCCAAACAGGGGCGGCGGGATTTGATCTTTTGGTGAATGGTTGTTTTGCCAAAACCTTTATTCCCCCTTTAGAATGGAACGGCATGGTGCAGGGCTCCCATAAATTTCTTGGAGAACAGGAGCGTGAGATCCAGATCCACTTTCCGCTATACAATAACGTGCACCGGCTGCATATCGGCCTAAAAAAAGGGTGCTCCTTTAAGCCGGCCTCTCCCCTGCCCATTTCCAAAAAGGTGGTATTCTACGGCTCTTCCATTACCCAAGGTGGCTGCGTTTCCCGCCCGGGGCTTGCATATCCTGCGCAGGTGGCAAATAACCTGGGGTGCGACCTTATTAATTTAGGTTTTTCCGGCAGTGCCAAAGGCGAGCCCGCCATGGCAGAATATCTTGCCGCCCTGCACCCGGACGTGCTGGTGCTGGACTACGATCACAACGCCCCCTCCCTGCCCCATTTGGAGCAGACCCACGAGGCCTTTTATAAAATTTTTCGTGCCAAAAGAAAAGACACCCCCATAATCCTGCTCTCTGCCCCCAATCTGCGGATAAATCCCCAAATGTGGATGCCGCGGCGAGAGGTGATCCGCACCACCTATGAACACGCTCGGGCGGCAGGAGACCGCAATGTTTATTTTATTGACGGCGAATCTCTTTGGGGCGGTGCAGACTGGGATTTGTGCACCATGGATGGCTGCCACCCCGGAGATCTGGGGCATTTCCGCATGGCACAGCAGGTTGAACCTGTACTAAAGAAAATTTTTGAGGAGTTGGCATAACGAGTTTTATCTGATTTCTGTTGTTCTGGTTGTTACCCTTCAGAATGTTTTAAAAAACCTTATACCCAAAAGCCCGGCGGCAGGGGCGCCTACTTCTTTAGCCTGCTCACCGGCATTACAACACTCTTTACCGTGGGCGCACCTTTCCCTTGCTTTTCCACGCCATGTGTAGTAAAATGTAACTGTTTGTGAATACCTGTTGAGAGATTTAAGAGGAGTAAAAACCATGCAACTGCGAAACTTTTTTGGTTTCTTTGAAAACACGAACAGTCAGCTATTACCCGGCAAACACAAGTGGCGGAAATACTTCGGCATGTATACCATTGCATTCGCCCTGGTCTGTGTCGGCGTATTTTCCTACTTTTATCTATCCGGGAGAACACTGATATGGAATTACGATGGGTGGTCTCAACACTACAAAGCCCTAATATATTGGGCAAGGTATATGCGTTCCATCCTAAAAGAACTCCTGTTTAATCAGCAACTGATGTTCCCGGAATGGGAATTTGCGCTGGGAGAAGGTAATGATATTCTCCAGACCCTGCACTATTATGTAATTGGCGACCCTTTCGCATTAGGGGCGGTATTTGTGTCAGCCATAAGCAATTTCTATTTTTCTACATGCTGGTGATCCTTACTGTTTTGTATGGGCATCATGGGTCAATATATAGCTAAGACCTATCTGGAATCCAAGCGCCGCCCTCATTATATCGTCGCCCATACCAACATAAAGGAGCCTGCGAAAATAAAATGATGGAGCTACTGAAGAAATACAAAGAAATCCTTGCCTACCTTTTCTGGGGCGGCATGACCACCGTGGTCAGTTGGGTCAGTTACAGCCTGTTCACCTTTGCGCTTCCCCTGGGGGAGTACACCATCGTAACAGCGAATATCCTCTCCTGGGTTTGTGCCGTTTTGTTTGCTTTTTTCACCAACAAACTTTGGGTATTCAGCAGCAAATGCTGGGCGCCTGAGGTGATATTTCCGGAATTGTGGAAATTCACCGTTTCCCGGTTGGCTACCGGTGTTGTGGAAATGCTTGGCGTGCCACTGTTGGTAAAAATCGGCTTAAATCAAACAGTATTTGGCATTGAGGGCATGGTCTCCAAGATGCTGGTAAGCATCGTCGTTATAATACTGAACTATGTGTTCAGTAAACTTCTGGTATTCAAAAAGAACTGATTTGGATAAATATTCTCCCTATGGTAGTTGTTTTAATTCTACCATAGGGGTTCTTTTTTGTCCGCTTTTACCGGACTTGTGCCAAAAATTGTGCTTGCCAATTACTATATATAATTATATAATAAAATAAAGTGGGTTTTTCTACATTTTCCATAACACTTTTTAGTAAAGGAGAACCCAATACCGAGGTAACAAGAGAGCAGATGTGTGTGATTCTGGTGAACTATATGGAAGTTTACAGAGAAGAATCCATGGATGCTACCAAAACAGTGAAGAAGTTTAAGGACCATAAAAAGATCTCTTCCTGGGCAAGCGATGCGGTATACAAATGCGCCAAAGCAGGGCTGGTAAACGGCGTGGGCAATAATAAGTTTGATCCCAAATCCCCCGCCACCCGCGCCCAAGGCGCCACCATTCTTACCAACTTCCACAAAGCCTATATGCGCTAACTAAAAAGGGGCTGTAAAAAATCAAGATTTTTTTACAGCCCCTTTTTAGGGGATAGGAAAAAATGTTTGAAACCTTCAAATCGAGCCGTAACCACAGGTTACGGGTCACCCGATGGCGATTAATCGGGGTCCCCATAAAATGATTGCATTTTTGGGGAAAAGGAAAAGACAATGGAATGCGCGGAAATTTTGCATCAAGCAAAATGTAGCGGCCTCCATTGGCTTTGACGCACGCCGAGTGGCTCGATTTGGAGGTAGCAAAAGGCACTATAAAAAGAAAAAATATTGCCGAGAAGCAATATTTTTTCTTCCTTTTTAATTTTGTCACGAAGGAACATTGTTAAAACCCCTGTTTTTCCTTCCTTTTGCGGTTCGGGCTTTTTTTACATCCCCTTTCCTTTAAAAAACTGCGCCCGCAAGGTAGATCCTTGCGGGCGCATATTTTTTTACAGTTCGGAATCGTGCTTGGCAGATTCCTTTTTGCTGGGGGTGAGCGCAACTTCACCGTTCAGGTACATAATTACGATACCCAACAGCACCATGATGGTAGAGAGCTTAATTACAGCAGGAATAATATGCTTGGAGAGCACCACGCAGATCGCTGCGGCAACATCGCCGCCAATGATCAAGGCAGCCAGATAACCAAAGAAGGTAAGGCCGCCCACAAACAAGGCGATCATAATGCCGTAGCCAAAGACGGTGCGCAGCACATTGCTGATCTTCTTAAGAGTTTCTTTGAATTTCTTCATGTCACAACCTCCTTACAGCCCTAAGATCGGCAACCAGCCCATGAGGATCACTACCTGCAAAATAAACTGCAGGGCAACCCACCAAAGGTCGTTTTTAACCGTTTTGCCGAAATCAGATTCCGCAATAGACATGCCGGCGTACATACCCAGTGCCAAGGGCGGGGTAATACCGCACATAACACCGCAGATACAGGGCAGCATAGCGGCAGCCAGCAAGGGATTTACCCCCACGTTGGCAAGGGTGGTAATAAACATAGGCCCAAAGATTACAACCTGAGAGGAACCGGGCACTACCATGCCCATGAAACAGGTGATCACACAAATTACCAACACAACGCCCAATTTACCCATGTGCAAGGAGTTGATGATCACACCAAGATCCTCTGCCACGTTCAGATCGCCGAAGAGCTCGCCGATCATGTAGCCAAACACACACACGGCAATGGCGGGAGCAATGGTCTTAACGCCGTCGCCAAACATTTTAGCAAGGGACTTGATCTTTACCACAGATTTGTCCTTGGCGATCAGGCATGCATAAAGGGCAGCTAAACCACCAATAAACAGCAGCACGGAGCTGGAAAGCGCCTTGGCGCCGGCGGCACCCAGACGAGCGGTAAAGAAGGTATCCTTAAACAGGAAGTCCAGAATAAAGGGCAGCAGAATGATCACGGGAAGCAGCAAGCCCTGCCAGCCGGTCTTCAAGGTTTCCTTCAGATCGGGGAGATCCTCTTTTCTCATGGGCTTTACTTTGTAGCGCTTACAGAAAATGTAAACGGTTACCAACCGCTGAAGAACGAACCACAGCGCAATGCCCCACAGCACGATCCAGAACTGACCGGTGGAAATATCGGTGTTGGGGTAAAGGGCAGTAAAGGCGCCCAATGCCGCCACGATATTGGAGGAGGGGGGAATCATATTGCCCAGGTAACTTGCATTACTTTCGATATTGGCAGCAAGCTCCGGGGGGAAGCCGGAGCGCTTCATGGCAGGAATGGTAATGGAACCGGTTGCCATAACGTTTCCCGGGCCGGAGCCGGAAAGAGCGCCCATGAAAGAGCTGGCAATTACGGCTGCATAGCCTGCACCGCCGGTAATTCTGCCCACCAAGGACAAAATAACTGCAATACAGCTATCGATAATTTTTGTTTTTGTTAACAGTATGGACATGGAAACAAAGGCAACCATGGAATAAAGCAGGGAGGTAGAAATTCCCTTTTCAAAATACGTCCATACATTTCCCCAGGTGCCGGTAACTGTTAACAAAACCAAAAAGCTCAGCAATACTGCTTCGTATACCGGCCGTTTGAACAACAGAAACCACACACAGATCACAGCGAGCATAATGCCCAAATAAATCAGTGAACTTGGCATCGAGAAATCTCCTTTCTAATGGCTTAACTTTTTTGTTATTGGGATTATTCCCAGCAGGTTATATTATAGCGGATTTTTTCTTTATGTCAAGGGAAATAGGAAAATTTATTTATTTTGTTGCTTTTTGCGGGCAAAAATGCTACTCTATATATAAATAGGAACGAATAAGTACCATAACTTAATAGGATGGTGAATTACATGAATTCTCGTCAACTGCAGTATGCCGTTTTATTGGCAGAAGCAGGAAACTTTTCCCAAGTGGCAGAAAAACTGAATATTACCCAGCCGGCGCTGAGCAAACAGATCCTTGCTTTGGAAAAGGAGCTGGGCACCCGTCTGTTTAACCGTAACAGCACCCCCGTGGCCCTCACCGCCGCCGGGGAGCACTTTATTCGGGAGGCAAAGGAACTGCTCTATAAAGAGGATCAACTGGTGCGCTCCATGGGACAGTTCAAATCGGGAGATAAAGGGCAGCTGGTGATCGGCATTACCCCCTTCCGCAGTGCCTACCTGATCCCCCAGGTGGTAAAAAAGGTGCGGCAAAAATTCCCGGGTATTCAGGTGAAATTGGTGGAAGAGGGCAGCGACCTTTTGCGCAAAGACGTCGCCGACGGTAAATTTGATTTTGCCGTGATCAATCTGCCGGTGGACGAAGCGCTTTTGGACACCAAACCCATTGAGCCGGACCGCCTGGTTTTAGTATTGCCCAATGAATTGGAAAAAAATACCCCCGCCCTGCGGGATCAAGCACAGGTAGACTTTAAGGACTGTGCCCGGATCCCCTTTGTGGTGGTAAGCGCCAACCAGGAGATGCGGATCTTATTTGAAAAGCTTTGTGTAACCGCCGGTGTGCGCCCGGAGATTGCCGCCGAGGTGGTGGGGCTTACCACCGCCTGGGAGATGGCATGCTCCGGAGTGGCGGCAACCCTTTTGCCCCTGCAGTTTGTGCGCAGTGAGCTTTACGATCGGCAGGTTACCGTGATCGAGCTGAAAAACGATGTTTCCCTGCGCCAGCCTGCGGTGGTGGTAAAGCACGGGCAATACCTCTCCCGCCCCGCCGCCTACGCCATTGAATTATTAACCAAGTAAAAGGGGTGCTACGCCATGGCAAAAAACCCTATGCAACAATTAAAGCTTTTGCGGCTGCAGCAGATCTTTTTGCAAGAAACCGACGAAAACCATGGGCTGACCATGGAGCAGATCTTGGAGCGGCTGGCAGCCTTCGGCATCACCGCCGAACGGAAGAGCATTTACGAAAATATTAACACCTTAAACCAAGGGGGCATGGATATACTGCGGGAAAAGCGAGGCGGCCACACCTATTATTTTGCCGCCTCCCGGGAGTTTGAAACGGCGGAACTGCGGCTGCTTGCCGATGCTGTGGCTTCCTCCCGCTTTATTACGGCGGGAAAATCCGATCAACTGCTCAAAAAACTGGCGTCCCTCACCAGCCGGCACCAAGGGCAGGGGCTACGGCGGCAGGTACACGTTGCCAGCCGGATCAAAAACATGAACGAAACCATCTTTTATTTGATCGACGATCTGAACCGTGCCATGGAGAAAAACGCCGCCGTTACCTTTTGCTACTACGATTGGGTGGCAGAAAAAAACACCCTGCGGCGGGTGGCACGCCACAATGGGCAACGGTACACCGTTTCCCCCTGGCAGCTTTTATGGCAGGATGAATTTTACTACCTGATCGCCTTTGACCACGCTGTCGGGAGCATTCGCCACTATCGGGTGGATCGCATGGGCAGCATTTCCCTGACCGACCAAAAGCGCCGGGGTGCCGATGCCTTTAAAAAGATCCGCATGGAAGATTATACCGCCCGGCTGTTTGGCATGTTCGGCGGGGAGACCCGGCGGGTGGTGCTCACCTTTCCTGCCCGACTGCTGGATGTGATGATCGATCGGTTCGGTAAGGAGCTGAGCCTGCAGAAAAGCCCCAAGGAGGGCTACTGGACCCTGCGCACCGATGTGATCCCCAGCCTGCCCTTTTACGGCTGGCTTCTATCCCTGGGTCCGGAGGTCACCCTGGATGCCCCTGCCGAATTGAAAGAAGAATATCTTACGGTTTTAAAAAAGGAGATCGAAAATGGTTAAGCACATGATTATTTGGAAAATGAACGAGGAGATCGAAAATAAAGCCACCGCCAAGGCAGCCATTAAAGCAGCACTGGAGGGCTTGGTGGGGCAGATCGACGGTCTTTTAGAAATGCATATCCTCACCGAGGGCTTTGACTCCTCCGCCGGAGATCTGATGATGGATTCCACCCTGGTGAGCAAGGAAGCACTGGAAGCCTACCAAGCCCACCCCGCTCATCAGGCGGTAGCCAACAACTTGGTTCGCCCGGCAGTTTCCCAGCGCCTTTCCTTCGACTACGAAACATAATAAATCCCTTTGGATTTATTTCACATTCGGGCTTGCCCGAATATTTCATAATTCTTGCCAAGAATTATTTCATATTTTGCATTAAGCAAAATATATCATTAAAAAACTCAGCTGGTTCACAGCGGGGTTTTTATTTATAAGGGTCTTTCACATCGGTTCTGGCCCGCAAAAAATCGGGGGATGTA
>JAZSRD010000094.1:0-18815 GCA_045538295.1 Eubacteriales bacterium | reverse complement strand
CAATTCGTTCTCACCAGGCGACAGCCTGCTTTCGCCCAAATTGAGAAAAAATCCTTCAAAATCTGCTCCCTTTGGGGTCCATGATTTTAAAAAGTGCGGATTTTTAATCAGCCAAGGCATAAAACGCAGTTAATCCTGCCGGATTAACGAGTATTTTAACACAGGATGAGTGAAAATCCGCCTTTTTAAAACGGTGTTCGGATTATTCGCTCTACCCTAAAGAACATAAAAATGGGGAGGAAAAAATCTTAAGATTTTTTACAGCCCATTTTGGGTTCAAATTAATTTCTTTAGATCATCCAGTGCGGCACGGATCACTTTATCCATATCATAGTAGCGATATTGCCCTAATCTGCCGCCAAACAGCACATTACCTTGGCCCTCTGCCAATTTTCTGTACTGCTCGTAAAGAGCACTGTTTTCTTCGTTATTTACCGGGTAGTAGGGCTCCATCCCGGGCTCCCATTCTGCGGAATATTCCCGGCTGATCACGGTGGTCTTCTGCTTGCCGAATTCAAAATGCTTGTGTTCAATAATACGGGTATAGGGAACCTCTCGCTCTGTGTAGTTCACCACCGCATTGCCCTGATAATCTTCTGTTTCCAGCTCCTCGGTTTCAAACCGCACACTGCGATATTGCAGAGCCCCCAGTTTGTAGCCGAAAAATTCGTCGATACACCCGGTATACACGATCTTTTCGGCAATGTCCGGCTGCTTTTTGATCAGATCAAAATAGTCGGTATTCAGCCGCACCTCTACCCCTTCCAGCATCTTTTCCACCATGGCGGTGTAGCCCCCTATGGGAATGCCCTGATAGCGGTCATTAAAGTAGTTATTATCGTAGGTAAAACGGCAGGGCAGCCGCTTGATAATAAATGCGGGCAATTCCTTGCAATCCCGCCCCCATTGCTTTTCGGTATAGCCCTTTACCAATTTGGTGTAAACATCGGTTCCCACCAGGCTGAGCGCCTGCTCCTCCAAATTTTGAGGGTCGGTAATATTCAGTTCTGCCACCTGCTCGGCAATTTTAGCCTTGGCCTCAGCCGGGGTGCGAACACCCCACATTTTAGAGAAGGTGTTCATGTTAAAGGGTAGATTATAAAGCTCGTCCCTGTACACTGCAATGGGGCTGTTGATGTAGTGGTTGAATTCTGCAAATTGATTCACATACTCCCACACCTCCTTATCACCGGTATGGAAGATATGGGCGCCATATTTATGCACATGAATGCCGGAAACATTCTCGGTATAAATATTGCCCGCAATATGACCCCGCCGGTCGATCACCAGGCAACGCTTACCCTGCTTGGTCAGCTCATGGGCAAACACCGCACCGTATAACCCGGCGCCAACAATCAGATAATCGTATTTCATGGTATCATCTCTTTCGGTTAGGGTGACAAGAATAATCCGAACCTTGTTTTAAAAAGGCGGATTTTCGCTCACCCCTCGTTAAAATACTCGCCAATGCGGCAGCATTGGCTGCGTTTTATGCCTTGATTGAACGCAAATCCGCTCTTTTTAAAATCTTCGACCTCAAAGCAAGAAGATTTCGAGGGATTTTTGCTCTATCTTTTATGCAGATCGGCTGCCGCCGATCAAGGAAAAATAAGTGAAAAGCACCGAAATGTTCTGCTTTGAGGCAGGTTCGGATTAATCTTGTCACCTTATTGTTGCATTCATCATACCACATCTTTCAAGAAAAGTCCATAAATGAATTGAAATACCACCCTATCTATGGTAGAATAAATTTAATTGTGGGGCGATTAAATTTATCGATTTGCTCTTTGTTATACCGAGAGCCAAAAACCAATCTAAGGAGTGAATATGATGTCCGATCTATCAAAAATAGACAAAAATTTTGCAATAAAAACCAACATAGAAAAGGAAGACATTAAATTTCATAATGCAGATGAAAAGCCCTTTAAAATATACGGAGTGTTTAAAGAAAACGGCAAGTACCGCCGTATGCCGGAAAATGTAGCAAAAAAGGTAAGCGAGGGTGTGTATGCCTTACATAGCAATACTGCAGGCGGCAGAGTCCGGTTTGCAACAAATAGCAGCTATGTGGCTATTTTTGCCAAAATGGACGGTTTAACAAAGGCGCCTCACTTTGCATTTACCGGTTCGATCGGGTTCGATCTGTATGCAGACGATTATTATATCAAAACCTTTGTTCCGTCTTGTGATATAGAAGACGGATATGAAAGCGTTATTGAACTCAAAACAAATGAGTTAAGAGAAATAACGATCAATTTCCCCCTATACAGTAATATAACGGAATTATATATAGGGATACAGGCAGATGCCGAATTGAAGGAAGCCACTTCATATAAGAATGAAAAACCTGTTGTGTTCTATGGTTCTTCCATTACACAGGGGGGATGTGCGTCAAGACCGGGAATGAGTTATCAAGCCATTATTTCAAGAAGGCTCCATCTTGATTATATTAATCTTGGTTTTTCAGGCAATGCCAAGGCAGAGGATGAAATAGTTAACTATATCAAAAAACTTGATATGTCGGCTTTTGTTTATGACTATGACCATAACGCTCCAACAGCAGAGCATCTTGCAAAAACACACGAAAAAATGTTTAAGGCTGTACGAAAGGAAAATCCCGATCTTCCGATTATAATGATGTCCAGACCAAAATTTAATCTTACTGATGATGAGCAACAACGCCTGCATATTATTGAAACTACGTATAAAAATGCAGTTTCGGCAGGGGATGAAAACGTGTATCTCATCAACGGTAAAATGCTTACCGAGCTATGTGGAAACGAAGGAACTGTAGATAATTGCCACCCAACAGATTTTGGTTTTGCTTCTATGGCAAAGGCTTTGGGAGATGTGCTTGAAAAAATCAACTGCATCTGATGCAGCTACGAATTATAATTTTTATATAACCGTTCATGGAGGTATCTCATATGAATTTTTCGGAAATTGCACAACAACGCCAATCCTGCCGCAGTTACGACCCCGCCAAAGCCGTAGAGGAAGAAAAACTACTTTGCATTTTGGAAGCGGCACGGCTGGCGCCCTCTGCCTGCAACGGTCAGCCCTACCACATCACCGTTTGTAAAAACGAAACCGCCAAGCAGGTGGCACACGCCACCATGGGCATGGGAATGAATAAATTTGCAGAAGATGCTCCTATCCTGCTGGTGATCTCCGAGGAACCCTATGTAAAAACCGCCGCTCTGGGCGCTAAAGTTAAAGGCAACGATTACCGCTCTATCGATATTGGCATTGTGGCGGCATATATCACCGCCGAAGCCACCGCCCAAGGCTTGGGCACCTGCATTCTCGGCTGGTTGGACGATGCCAAGATCCGCAGGCTCTGCAACATCGGCGGCACTGTACGCTTGGTGATCACCCTGGGCTACGCCAAAGCAGAAGATCCCCTGCGGAATAAAAAACGCAAAAGTATCGATGAATTAGTAAGCAAGGAGTATTAAAATGAAATTATTGTTCAAACAACGGCTGTTTTCCTGGTTCGATAGTTACGATATTTACTACGAATCCGGAGATGTTGCCTACACGGTTAAAGGGCAGCTCTCCTGGGGGCATTGCCTGAAGATCTTCGATGCCGCCGGCAACGAGATCGGCACCGTAAAACAAAAGATCCTTACCTTTATGCCCAAATTTGAGGTGTATTTAGGGGAACAATATATTGGCAGTATCAACCGGGAATTTACCTTCTTTAAGCCTAAATACCACATCGATTTTAACGGTTGGCAGATCCAGGGCGACTTTTTTGAATGGAATTATCAGATCCTTAGCGCACAGGGGCAAAATATTGCCACCATCACCAAGGAACTGCTCAACTGGACCGATACTTATGTAATTGATGTGCAGGATCCCCAAGATGCCCTTTCTGCCCTGATGCTGGTGCTGGCGATCGATGCAGAAAAGTGCTCCCGGGACTAAACCGCACCCCCGCACCTCTGCCGCATATAATGGTAGCGGAGGTGAATAGTAATGTCATTCTTAAGTTGTGAATGCAGAAACAACTATACCGGCCTTGCGCTGGTTACCAGCCTTATTATCGGCGTGATCACCGCCTTCCTGCAGATCACCGGCGTGATTGCCGTGACCCCCGTATTCTTATGGGTGGTGCTCGGCATTGCAGTGGTGTACCTCGCCGTTACCTTAATTGCAGTATCCACCGGCCAGACCGCCGGCACCAACTGCATCTGTTGCACCGTTACCGCATTGCTGGCAGGGATCCTGGGCACCGTTTTGTTTGCCATTATCCTGCTGGCAGTAACCTTTGCAGCCACCAGTGTGGTGGGCGCTATCTTTGTGGGTTTGTTGCTGTTCTTTTTCTCTCTCACCATAACCGCCACCGCCGCCCTGGTAAGATGCTTTGCAAGATGTAACAATTAAAAAACAAAGCGGTTTGAACCGATAGGTTCAAACCGCTTTTCTTATATGTTCTTTTTCCTCCCCAAAAGCAGGCCCAGCAGCGCAATTCCGCTGGCAACCATTATAGCAAACCACTGCGCCATATTTTCTGTATCCCCGGTAAAGGGACCTGCAGGCTTTTGGTCTGTTTCCTCTTCTTTGGGTGCGGTTTCCTTGTTTTGATCCACGGTAGGCTTCTCTTCCGGTTTCTCGCCTACCTCAGTGTTTTCTTCCACCGATTCTTTTTCCGGTTCGGCATCGGGCTTGTTTACAGGATCATCCCCCGGCTCTTCCTCGGGTTCATCCCCGGGAATAACCATGGGCACATATTTCCACACGCCCACAATGGTTACATCTGCCTCTCCCATTGTGCCATTATTGGGATCTTCCCAACCACTAAAGGTATACACCCCGATCACACCCTCTTGAGCATGGTAATCCTTGATCTCTGTTTCCCCGGTATAGGTGTTGTCCACAGCATAGAATTGTCCCTTCACATAGGTATTTTCATCGATGGGCAAAGTTACATCATCAGGAATATCCCCGCACCAGGTGTAGAGCACCCGATGGGCAGGCACCGCCTTTTTGGTATAGGTCCACACACCGGGAATGGTCACATCTGCCTCGCCCATTACCCCGTTATTGGGATCATTCCAGCCGCCAAAGGTGTAAATGCCGCACACGTTGCCGTAGGGATCGTAATCTTTGATCTCCATTGCGGCAGTGTATTGCCGTTCCACCTCGTAGGGCTGATTCTTCACATAAACATTTTCATCGGCAGGCAGGTTCTCCCCTTCTGGAATATCCCCGCTCCAGGTGTAGAGCACCCGATGGGTAGGCACCACGCCCGGAGTATAGGTCCACACACCGGGAATGATAACGTCCTCCTCACCCATCACTCCGTTATTGGGATCATCCCAGCCGGAGAAGGTATAGATGCCGTTTACGTTGCCGTATACATCAAAGGTATGGATCTCTTTTCCTGCAGGATAAAGAATATCCACAGTGTATCCCTGGCCATTTACATATTCGTTTTCATCCGCCGGCAAAACAACCCCTTGGGGAATATCCCCATCCCAAGTATAGAACACCCGATGGGTAGGCACCACGCCCGGAGTATAGGTCCACACACCGGGAATGATAACGTCCTCCTCACCCATCACTCCGTTATTGGGATCATCCCAGCCGGAGAAGGTATAGATGCCGGTAACATTACCGTAAGGATCGTAGGTTTTCAGTTCGGTTTCGGCAGTATATTCTTTGTTCACCGAATAAGGTTGGTTCTTCACATAAGAATTTTCATCGGTGGGCAAAATTACACTCTGGGGAACGTCGCCCTCCCAGGTATAAAGAACCCGATGGGCCGGCACGGTAATGGGGGTATAGGTCCACACCCCGGAAATGGTGATATCTGCCTCGCCCATCACTCCGTTATTGGGGTCGTTCCAGCCGGAGAAAGTATAAGTGCCGATAATATTCCCATAGGAATCGTACTCGTGAATCTCCTTATTGGCAAAGTATTCTCCATCCACCAAATAGGGCTGATTTTTTACATAGCTGTTTCCATCGGTGGGCAGGGTCACATTATCAGGAAGATCACCATCCCAGGTATAGAACACCCGATGAGCAGGTACTGTTTTTTCTGTGTACACCCACACGCCGGGAATGGTAACATCTTCCTCGCCCATTACCCCGTTATTGGGATCAGACCAGCCGGAGAAAACATATACACCGCTCACATTGCCATAAAGATCGTAGGCCTTAATCTCCTTGCCGTAGGAGTATTCCGTATTCACTGAATAGGGCTGATTTTTTACATAACTGTTTCCATCGGTAGGCAGGGTCACATCGTCCGGAATATCTCCGTCCCAGGTATAGAGTACCCGATGAGCGGGCACTGTTTCTGCCGTGTAGGTCCACACGCCGGAAATGGTTACATCCTCGTTCCCCATTACCCCATTATTGGGATCGGTCCAGCCGCTGAACAGATAGGTGCCTGTTACATTCCCATAGGCATCCTTTTCCGGAACAGACATTCCGGCGGTATAGCCGGTATCTACTGTGTAGTGCTGCCCGTTCACATAGGAGCTGCCATCCACCGGCGGGGTATGGTTTGGGGGCTCCTTTCCGCTCCACTGATATATCACCCGGTGGGCAGGCACATCCACAGGAACATAGGTCCATTTTCCCACAACCGTTACATCTGTATCCCCCATGACCCCTTGATTGGGATCGGTCCAGCCGGAGAAGGTCCAGGTGCCGTTTTGATTATCGTAGGCATCGTAGGTGGGCACCGTGTCCCCCGCCTTGTTATTGGTATCTACTGTGTAGGGCTGATTTTTAGCATAGGTATTTTCATCGGTGGGCAGCACCTTTCCCAGGGGAACCTGTGTGCCCCAATCGTAAAAGACCTTATGTTTTTCCACCGATACACTCCGGTGCGTCCACACACCGGGGATGGTTACATCTGCATCTCCCATTGTGCCATTATTGGGATCATCCCAGCCACTAAAGGTCCACACATCGGTAAGGTTGCCATAGGAATCGTGTTTTTCAATGCAGGTGCCGGACGTATAGGTTGTATCCACCGGATAGCGTGACCCGGCACTGTATGTATTGCCATTGGTGGGCAAGGTTACATCGTCGGGAAGATCGCCGCCCCAAGTATAAATTACTCTGTATTGATTTTCCACCGTAACCGTTGCGGTTACATGGCCGGGGTTAAGCACTGCAACGCCATCGATTTTTTGCACATAGGCATCGTTCACATATTCCCCATCGGCAACACCGGCATCTGCCACTGCCTGATAAGTAATGGTGGTGCTTCCGCCGGCGGGTACCGATGCCACACCAAAGGTAAGGTTTTGGCCGCTTTCAAATACAGTGGCACCGGTTACACTGCCCGCCTTATAGAAAAAGCCTTGGGGCAGAAAATCCTGCACAGTTAGATTTTCCAGCGCTGCTTCTCCCGTATTCTCCAAACGAAGAGTATAGGTTACACTTTCGCCGGCCCGCACCTTTTGGGGTGCCACACTCTTTTGAATGGTTGCCACCCCTTTGGCCCGAGCATTATTGCCCAGCTTAGAGGTAACAGTGGTGTGATCTTCGCTCTCTGCCACGGAATATGCGATCACGTAGCTTGCTGAATCGGTAACGTTTTCTTCCTTGGGTGTTCCTGTGAATACCACATTTTTTAAGGAACTGTTTTGGAAAACACCGTTACTATCGGTATTCACTGTGTAGTAATAAGGATTATCATAGCCCACCTGATAAGTTGCACCGGCAAGCGCCTCCTTGGAATCGGTGAACGCATTGGTATACAGGGATTCCCCGTTAAAGGCGGTTTTATCGGTGGGTGCCACCTTATAGGTAAGGCGGATAGGATCGGCAGCAACATATTCTCCGTTGCCCAGGTTTTTCCGATCCTTATAGGTATAAATCGCCACCTCGCTCACAGGAATTCTCCAGGTAAGTACCTGCCTGCCCTTATGATCAGAGGTTATGGTGGCGGTGGTTTCGTAGCCGCTAAAGCTATACACTGTTTCCGAAGCACCCACCGAGACAGTGCCGGAAATAGCAGTATCATCGTCTGCCTGCAGGGTAATGCCGCTTAAAGTCATCCCCTCGCCGATTGTGTCGGTAAAGACCAGCCCATTGGTGGCATCGGCACTTTCCTTCACAATGATCGGCCGTTTGATCTCCTTGGAGCTTTCTTCCACCAGCTCTGCAAAGCTGCTAAACGCATTTTCCAGCGCCTCTCCGCTTTCTGCAAACAGCACATGCTCCTTGGCATACACATAATTATTCCGATAAGCAGAATAGGCAGAATAATTTCCGCTGGTATAAGTGGAAATATAATTCCCGATGTCCGCTGCCGATTGGTTTGTGCCATCGTATATGGTATAAGGATCCATAAAGGCCCTGCCTTGTTCGTTATCTCCCACTGCAAGACCAATATTAAACCATTCCACCTTGGTGTCTTTTCCGTTATAGGTATCGTAGGCCGTATCCAAATCATTTTTTAGAAAGGCAGCAGAAAGCACAGAAAGGGCAGTAACTTCCGAATCGCCCGTATTGGAATGATTGGTGCGGTTTTGATCGGTAGGGGTGGAGCTGTACCAGTTTCTGCTGGCGGCGCCCGGCGCGCCATCGGTAAACAGCAGTACAAAGGGATTGCGATCTATGGTATGGGTTTCTGCATTAATGCTGTTTACCAGCGAGGAAATGCCCGCCGCCATACCCTGTTGGGTACAGGTGCCTCCTTCGGTTGATTCCGAAGTGGCAGTGTAGGTTCTGCCGTCTTTTTTTAATCCGCTGGCGGTGGAGATCGTGCCTTCTTCACCGCTCACCGAATAATTAAAGTATTTTCCGCTTGCGCTATTGGTCTTGGTGCTGTACCACACCCCATCCCGGCTCCAGGAGGAATTGGTGTAGTGCCCCAAAGACAGCAATTCCACACACACCGAGCTTCTATTGGAGTTACTGCTTCGGTGGAACGTATATACCGTCACCCGATTTTTTGAGTTGGCAGTCATCATAATATCAATAGCTTCATTTACAGCCTTGATCATGGCTTTGGTGCGGGTAGCGTTAACATCTCCATCTAAGGGGAGTTCATTATCCTGCATAGAACCGGACATATCCAAAATCATTACCGCATCTGCCGGGGTAGAGGAAGCCTCGGCCTCGGTCATGGCAGTGGATACATACTCCTGGGAAAGAGCGGAAAGGGTTACGGTAAAGTTTTCTTCGTTAACCGCAATGCTTTTATCGGTCCAAACCATGCCGTCTGCTTCTGCTTTGCCAAACTGTTGGGGCACACCGCCCGTATTCTTATCTGCCTCCAACACCACAGTGTGCTCCCCGGCCCCCATATACACAGGGTCGGTTTCATCGGCAGCAAATATGGAAAATATTGCGGATTGCACCAGCACGGTAAGACATAGAATTAAAGCCAGCAGTCTTTTTTTCATGGTCGCCCTCTCCTCCTGAAAGCAATAAAAAACAAGTTCTTTTTCTTAAAATCTTGATAGTATTTCAAACATATTAAAAGGTGTAAATTTTATTATATCAAATATTGTCGAATATTGCAATATATAAAAAAGGCTGTAAAAAATCAGGATTTTTTACAGCCCTTTTTAATGTTATTTAAGCTTATAGGATTTTACTTTAGACCAAGGACCATAGATCTTTTTACTGCCCACTGTTTTATAGGCTCTCACCTTATAATAATAAGTTTTGCCTTTCTTTACAGAAACAGTTTTACTCTTGCCGGAGGTGGTTTTATAAGTGGATACCACTTTGGTCTTGCTCTTGCTGGTGGAGGCAGAGATCTGATACCCGCTCTCCCCGCTAATATTGCTCCAACTTACCTTTACCTTTTTACTGCTGCTCTTGGTAACCTTGGGCGTGGCGATCTTTTTCAGGGTATAGATGGTTGCTTCCTTATAACTGCTATCCACATAGGTCTTTTTGTTTACCGTATAATAAGGCTGCACCCTTACCGTGTATTTCACGCCGTCGCTCAGATTAGCAAGCTTCATGGAGGTGCTCTTGGTGGTTCCCTTTAAGGTGAACTTCTTGGCACCGGCTTTTTTATAGTAAACATAATAGCCGGTGGCATTGCTCACCTTTTTCCAGCTTACTTTCACATCGTCGTAGCCATACAAAGTGGGAGTTACCTTGGAAGGTGCCGAAAGGTTCCGCAGGGTGTAAATATCTGCCGACTTATAGCTGCTGTCTTCGTAGGTTTCCCCGTTCACCTTATAATAGGGATTTACCCGCACGGTATATTTGGTGGCATCCGCCAGATTTTTCATGGTAAGGGAAGTACCGGTGGTACTGCCTGCCTTGGTGTAACTGCCGCCGGACTTCTTGTAATACACATTATATCCGGCAGCGTTGTTCACCTTGCTCCAGGAGGCCTTAATATCATCGTATCCATCGTTTAAGGAAAGGCTTACCTTGGAGGGGGCAGAAAGATTCCGCAGGGTATAAATGCTCTGGGTAGCAGCGCTGTCATCCTCGTACTCCACGCCGCCCATTACACAATAGGGCACTACCTTTACCATATATCCCGTGCCCTCTGCCAGGTTGGAAATGGTGTAGGTCAGGCGGAATTCCTTGGCGGTGTTCTTTCCGGCAAAGGTGTATTTTCCTGCACTTATTGTTTTATAGTATACGTTATAACCATCGGCACCATAAACCTCAAACCAGGCTGCCTGCACATCGTTAAGACCATCGGTTAGGGTTACCATTAAATCGCCGGGGGCATTTAAATCTCTGGGCACGCAAACCGTTTCTGTTGCTACATAGATATTGGCGTGCTCTTCTCCGTTTGCCATGTAATACGGCTCCACCTTAATGGTGTACTCCAGCCCGGGCGCTGTGCCGATCTGCGCAAAGGTTTCAACGGTAGATCCAAACCAGAAATATAATGCGCCGCCATCGGTACTCCAGTATACATTATACCCGTCAGCACCGTCCACTGCTGTCCACTCGGCACGAATGGAGTCCTTTGCGCTAAGCCACAGGGAAAGCTCCGGTGCAGGCAATGTTTTCAGTGTGCGAATGCTTTGAATACCGCAGGACTCGGCTTCCTGCACATCATCGCCTAAAAGATAATAGGGCACGATCTTTACAGCATACTCGGTATCTTCTTCCAGATCGGTCAGGGGATAAGAAGTGGCGGTGGTGCTCCCTGCTTCAATAAATTCTGCATCGCCCACTTTCTTATAATATACCTTATATCCGGCAACATCGGTTAGCGCAAACCAGCTTGCTTCGATATTGCAATGATCGGTTAGGGCAAGGGAAAGATTCAACTCCGCCAAATTGCGCAGGGTATAAATACTTGCAGCGGCATAAACGATAGATTCATGCTCCATCCCGTTGATCGTGTAATAGGCCACGATCTTATAGGTATATTCCATGCCTTCCGTTAGATCCGTTGCGGTGTAAGAGGTAAAATTACCCTGATCCACCAGCACAAAATCGGCGTAGGTGGCAGGCTTGCAGTATACCTTATATCCCTCGGCACCGGACACCGCATCCCAGGTTGCCCGAATGTCGTTGTGCCCGTCGGTTAAGATAAGGTTCAGGTTTTCGGGCGCTCCCACATTGCGCAGGGTGCAGATGCTGTTTGTTGCAAAATCGTCATCTTCATAGGGCACGCCGTTATACATGGAATAGTGCACCGCTTTCACGGTATACTCGGTATTTTCCTCTAAATCGGTAATTACATAAGAGCCGGGATTTCCATTTGTTTCCACGCAACCGGCAAAGGTGTATTCACTGTCCCCCGCCTTTTTGTAATAGATATTGGTTCCTGCCGCTTGACTGTGACCGTTATTCCAAGTTATGCGGATCTCATTATATTTTGCTCCGTTATAAAGGACCAGCGTATTGGGTTCCAACAGATCCACCGGGGTGCGGATGCTTTGCTCCGCTTTTTCACCGGGATACTGAACCCCGTCAACGATACAGAAAGGCTCTACTGCCACCACGTATTCCGAATCTGCGGAAACGGCAAGCTGAGCAGAAGTTTCTGCAGTCGTTTGCATATCGTCATAACGGTCGTTGTTCTTAAAATATATTTTATAACCATCCGCCCCGGGCACGGGTTCCCAGTTTGCCAAAATAACTTTACAGTTTAAAATGGAAAGTTCCATTTCCGGCGCCGCCATTTCCGGCAGGGCACCGATCACAAAATCTTTCGTTATTTCGCCGAAATAGTTGTTTTTACCTATCACGGTCAATGTGGCGGTGCCGGCAGCTTCGTTGTTGGTATATTCCACCGTATAATCGGTATTTGCTGCCAGTTGTTTTTCGCCCAGGGTCACCGTTATACCGGGCCTGATCGGGTTGCCCACATAGGTAAACTCCCGCTCCTCCAGGGTGATCAGGGCGCCTTCAATGGAAATGGGCTCAATCACAAAGGGGAACATTACCTCTCCGTAATAGTCGCCGATTCCCTTGATATGAACGTAGTAGGTGCCTGCATTGGTGCAATCGTTGGAATAGAAGGAAATTTCGTAGTCCACCCCTTCCGCCAGCAGGGTATCCTCTAAGGTTACCTGCACCACTTCCGGCTTGATCTCCAGGCCGGTATAGGGGGCGGAGGTAAAGCTGAGCTGTGCCTCGGCATTGTGAATAGGCTTGCGCATTTCGGAATACTCGCCGCTGTGATCTCCGCACACACTGCAAGCGAAATGCCACACTGTTTGGGCAGCAGTATTCACTGTGAATACCTGCTCAACGGTATGCCCGCCGGCGCATTGGAACTCTGCCAAGGTTTTAAGGGAAGTGATCCCGTTTGCTTCCGCATATTCCCGGGCGGTACTGCCTTCGTTGGCATAAACCGTAAAATGGGTGTAGGGATGGAACATGGATTCACCCATTTCCACTGTGTCTCCGGCAAAATAAACACTCATCAGCATTTTGCAATCGGAAAAAGCATGTTCATCCACCATCGTTACCGAGGCGGGAACGGTCATATGGGTTAGCGCAGTACAGCCGCCAAAAGCCATCTGCCCAATGGTTTCCACCCCATTGTGCAGCAATACTTCTTTCAGGTTTTCTGCATACTGAAAAGCGAAATTCCCAATGGTGGTGATCCCTGCGGGAACAACATAGTTTTCCCCTTTGGTACCAAGAGCGTATTTATGCAGCTTGGTATCGTCGCACAAGGCGCCGTTTACCATTCTGTACACCGGATTTGCGGGATTCACCGTAATGGTTTCCATGGGACAAAAGGACATAGCATCTGCCATGATCAGTGTAGTGGCGGCAGGAATAGCGATCCCCTTTAGCGCCGTGTGAGAAAAGGCAAACTGGGCAATAATTTCGCAGGCAGAAGGAATGTTGATCTCTGCCAAATCATCGGCGGCGGCAAAGGCCCAGTAGCCAATATAACTCACCGTATCCGGCAGTTGCACCTTTTGGATATTTGCGCAATATTCAAAAGCGTTGTTTCCAATTTCCGTTACCCCATTGGGGACCACAATCTCGGTGGTGGTAATGGCGGAGGGGCAATGTAGCACGGTTTTCATATCTGCAGAATATAAGATCCCGTCTATCACCTGAATATAGGGATTGCCCGCAGCCACTGTAATGGTTGCAAGGCTCCGGCAATCGATGGGTGCCGTAGTTACACTGGTAACACCAAAACTGTTAACCGTCATGGTGGAGGGATAATGGATTTCTTCCAAATTTCGGCAATAAGCCACCGCCTGGGGCGAAAGGGAATAGATCCCTTCGCTGAAGGTAAGGCTCTTAATGGTTGGGTTTTGGCGAAATACACCGTAATTAATGTGGTAAACCGGATACCCGCCCAAGGTGGAGGGAACCACTACGTTTTCAGCAGTTCCAATGTAAAGATCCACATAGGCCTTCCCGCCGGAAACAGTGTATTGAAATCCGTTTTCCTCTCCGGAGAAAGTGCCCGTATTGCCGCTTTCCAAGCCGGTTTCAGGGATGGGATACCGGGCAAAAAATTCAGCAGTTTCAAATTCAGGATCGTTGATGTGACCAAGGAAATCTTCGGTACCTTTCAGGTAATATTGATAGTCCGTAAGTCCTGCATCCCAGGTGGCATCCACATAGTAG
Organism: Eubacteriales bacterium; assembly: GCA_045538295.1. Classification (GTDB taxonomy): domain Bacteria; phylum Bacillota; class Clostridia; order Oscillospirales; family QAKW01; genus QAKW01. The sequence continues at coordinate 4,802 of JAZSRD010000094.1, read as the reverse complement.
TAATAATTGCCGAGCTGCACAATGTTCCAGCCGTGTTCTCCCGGTGGGTTTCCCCCAAGGCCGGAGATCAATCGGGTATCGATGCCGCACTCCTTGGCCAGGCGGTAAAAGAGCAGGGCATACCCCTGGCACACCGCTTTTTTATACATCATTGCCGCATAGGCGGTGTGATGCATAAAGGTATCTTTCCGATTCAGGTTATCATAATCATAAACCACGGTGGTGGTGATGTATCCATAGATGGTATCGATCTTTTCCCGATCAGTTGTTTGCTGTGTAAAGGAAAAGGATTCCAGTAACCGTTCGACCTCAACAGTCAGTTCATCCTCTTGTTCTTTGGTGGTGTAGTAAGTAAAGTTATAGGTAAGGGCCATGCGATACTCCCCGGTCTGGGGGTTTACATACCTCTTGGCAGAAGCGTCCATTGTCCCCCATACCCAGCGCAGATAATCCCCTTGGGTGGGCACATCGGTCTCCTCTAAAGCCGCATAGAAAAAGGCACTCAGATCGTCCCTGGTCAATTCCGTGTAGGTGGAATAATAAAGCGTAAACGTGGTTTCCCGGTTTTCCATAGCGGTGCGAATGGATGCCACAACTTCCGCATCATCTGCGGTATAAACCGGCTCCTCGCCGCTATCAACCCCGTCGGAAAGCAATGCAACAGCATTCTTTGTTATCGAAATATCTGCAACCTGTTCCCCTTCATAAAGAGGATTCTCCATGCTGATAGATACGGTTTTAACTGCCCCGGTCTGCGCCAATGCCACAGGCGAGCCGGTGAACACCAATAAACAAATAAGTAAGCATCCTATTACTCTGAAAAAGGTTTTCTTCACAGTTAACGCCCTCCTAACTTGCAAACTCTTACATCTATATTATACAACGCTCCTTTGTCAAATGCAATGCTCTTCTGTTTTGAACTTTCATGATTTATAATCAAAAATAAAAATCGCTCTGGCATCTGCCGTGTTGTGGCAATCCTCGCTTATTCATTTCTGCGAGGTCGAACCCTTAATAAACGCCCCTTTGCAACATCAGAAAAGCTCCATCAGGGCTTATGGCGTAGGAAACTCTGCGCTCTCGGTTTTTGCCGACGGCTCCGAGCCGTTTGCGGCAAAACCGTCGTGCTCGAGACACGGCAGTCCGCAACGCCTATCGCAGCTTTGGAGCAGTAGGAATCGAACCCACGACACGCGGTTTTGGAGTGGATGTAGAACTCTGAAACACCGCACAAAACCTAAGGTTTCAAGCCTTTTTCAAAAGCATCAAAAGTGTTTTTCCATTTTTTGATGCTATATTGATGCTATATAAATCCCTATCCTACTGTTGTACCACCTGCTATTTTGATGATATAAACCTTTTGGGCAAGTGATTTAACACAACTTTCTCTCACTAAATGACAAAGAACTTTGCCGCACGGTGATAAGGTACAAGTGAACTATAATAATGGAACAATTAAAATCCCTCACCATACATCAATAATTCTTATACAAGCAAGTAGTGCTTCCAACATTGTAAACCAAGTCACTTTAGTTTAATTAATATCTCCATAACGTTAATGACGAGTAATTATTAGTCGAATAATTACTCGCCATTATTCCAAACATAAATATGATGATTCTTTATCTTCAGTTTATTTCAACTTATTGCCTATTATAAATTCCTTTTTCTTGATTGTTGAATCTCTAAAAGTTTTATGATAGTATTTAAACATATCGGAAGGGGTGTTTTTTTGGAAGAATTATTCAATAACAGTTCTATATTTATTTTCTTTTTTGCAATGATCGCAATATTTAATTATGTTGATTTAAAAGTCAATCAACGAATAAGTATAATATATGTTACTGTATATGCATTAGTTGTACTTAATATAATTGGATTGAAAACTGCATTCTTTTTTATATTCTTGACCTTGTTTTGTTACTTGGAAGTATTGACGGATGATAATATGAAATTGAAATTGCTTGTCAATCCTATATATAAATTAACCGACTGTTTATACCTTTCATTTGCTCAATACTACTTATTTCCGTTTTTAATATCAATTTGCTGTTTCTATTATAAATTTGATATTTGGTTTGGTTCATACTCAAAGCTATTTATAATCCCTTCAATAATGCTTTTTGCTTATTCGATTATCAGAGTTTTGCAGCAAAAATTTGTTATTGCATCATTTTCTAAAATGTACTCAATATTTTCGGATTTTCCAATTACGGATGTTAATTTCGATAGCAAATTTGAAGATGCATGTAATATTTTAGTGGCAATTGAAGATAAAGATTATTTTGAAAGACCTCAGTACACAAATTTCACATTTTCGTTTTTAATGCGAAAACTGAAAAATGAAGGCCTTTTTAATTCAATCAGTCTTGGTCAGAATTTTATTGGCAATATCGTTACCGGTAATAGAGGTTACTCCACAATACCGATGCAACTAATACGGAGTATCGGCTTGGAAGAAGGCTATATTTGTACGGTTAGAAGAAAAATCTTTGAATGCATTTACGCCAAAATGTTTTTTGATGGCTTCAAAAAATACCTTGATCAAATGATAGTATCAAAGCGTCAACATATAAAAGAGTATTATTTATATATTTATTTCCATACAGTAAAAACAAAATTAGGGAATGCTTACTTTAGCAAATTTTTAAATGCTTTTGATATGCAATATGAACGAAAAAACATAAAGGATATACATGATTGTTCAAAAGAAGGTATATTTATTGCTTGTATGGGTTTAAGTCACCGAGCAACTCTTATTGATGAAGATAACATCGATTATTATCTTGAAAAAGTTCCTGTTGATCTTGACAAAAAGAAAATTCTCGAAATGCTTTCCGTTATGATGGACAAACCATATGACGGGAACTATCTCAAATAAACAATTAAGGCGAGTGATTGCTCAAACGAACAATTACTCGCCTTTCTTATTTCAAAACCTTGTGGAACAACAATGGACCTAAAAATGCCCGATTTTGCCCCTTTTCAAACACTGTCATCAAAAGAAAGTTATTCAACCGTTTCCGTTATTACACCATTTGCAAGCAGCAACTCTGCTTTTTCTTTTATTATAGAAACAGGTATATCATACTTTTTTAATTCCTTTTCAGAAGCATTGAGATAGAAGTTTGGAGCATAAGCCTTATCACCAACAACAATGGCATATTTTGTTGCAAAAACTTCGGTGATCTTTGCGGCATTTTTAGAATATAGTGCATCCACCTCTTCCTGCGTATAGCAGACTTGCTCGATCAAATTATAATCTTCGCTTTTCTCATAAATAGCAACATTGTTGTTATTAATTCTTTCAAATTCTTCTTTGGGAATATTATATTTTTTGATAGTTCTAATCAATGAGGGAGCATATTCAGGATCCGAAATATTATATTTAGACTTTTTCGTTTCTTCAGTTACTTGCTCCAGCCACTCATATAAGTCTGTTCCACCGGACTCGACGATATAGTCCATCAAAGCACTATCTAATTGATAAAGTTTTGGTGTATAGGCGCGTTCATACTCAAAATTTCCTTCACCACCGGTGGCGTTATACTCAGGAAGATCAATTACCGGCGGAACGTTGGGTTCAAACATTCCGCCATGCCATATTCCGATCCCAACCAGCACTAAACATAAGCACGCAGCCACTGCAAGCCATCTTAAAGAGTAATGTTTAGAATTATTTTTCACCACAGGTGCTGCAACGCGGATGAACTTATCATCAATTCCGCCTATAGCATATAATAACTCTTTGTTTTTCATATAGCAATGCCCTCCTTTTCTAAATATGATTTCAATTCCTTTCTGATACGAAACAGTGTTACCGCAATATTGTTTTCACTCATTCCATAGTCGGTTGCGATTTCCTTGATGGAACTCATATACCAATATCTTCTTACAAACAACTTACAGTCTTCGGGCGTTTGTGATTCTAAAAAGCGATTTAGCAAATCCTTAATGGCGATTTCGTCTATGATATCACCGTTATTTACAGAAACACATTCGGAAAGCTCATCTAAAATCAAAGGAACTTGTCCGCCACCTCTTTTTTGAGCAGTCAATTGTTCATACTTATTAAGTGATAAATTGCGGGTAATCTTGCCGAGAAATGTCTGCAATCGGTTTGGTTTATGAGGCGGAATACAATTCCAGACATTGAGATATGTATCGTTTACACACTCCTCGGCGTCCTCGTCACTTCGCAGAATGTTATACGCAATATAGTGACAGTACCTACCATATTTGTTTGCCGTTTCAGTTATGGCTTTTTCCGAACGTTCCCAAAATAGTTTTACGATTCTTTGGTCATCCATGAAATCTCCCTCCTTTCACCCTAATACACAGAATTCAAAAGTGATTTATTACAAAAGGTGCCGCATTTTGCGACACCTTCTTGATTTAATCCACCTTTCCGGAATTGATTCTGAAATCTGTAATCGGCTCATCCATCGGCTTATCAAATTTAAACATCATTGTTACTTGCCCATTTTCTTCCCCAAAAGTCACAGTGGAAGGCGTGGATTCATTATAACCTTGATAATATGCTTCTCCTGTCACATCTATCTGCTTATGATAGCCTTGATTGACATCTATACTGCCGGGGCCTTCACCAACAGTCATCCACGCATGCAACGTACTTCCTTTTGTAAACCAAAGCTTTACATCTGTATTAGTTATCTCAATTTTATCAATCGCCTTAGGCTGTCCCATTCCACCGTTGTTGATTATATAATTGTCGGTCAGAGGATCATAAACAGTTGGAAAATCAAGTCCCATTACTTCGGTGACAATAGTATCTTTATTGT
>JAZSRD010000068.1:0-1729 GCA_045538295.1 Eubacteriales bacterium | reverse complement strand
CAAACATTTCCACCCCTTTTTGATGGCCTGCCAGCAAGATCACGCCCCGGGCGTGCCCCACCTGAATGCCGGTGGTGATATTGGTATTAAAAAACAGTTCCTCCACCGACATGCAATCCGGCTTAAAGCGATCACAAAGCTCCGTGATCCCTTCGTAAATGATCTGCAAGCGGCTGGGAAAATCCAACCCGGCGGGGGTGGTAACAGCACCGTAATCCAGCACCCGAAACTGCCCCCGATGATATTCCAGCACACCGTAGCCCACGGTGGCATAACCGGGATCGATCCCTAAAATGATCATATTTCACACTACTCCATATTAATTTCATTTTATTATAGCATATATTATTAATAAAATAAAGGGGGATTTTTAAATTCCTTAAAACTTCATGTAAAGCGAACATTAAATCAATTTAATGACTGTACTTTTGACTTTCCGCCGAAATTTTGATATAATACAATAAATCTTTGCGGGGTAAATGGTTTAAACATTCCCAAACACCGCCATCTTAAAAAGTCAATCGAGGAATCACAAAATGTTTAATAAGAAAAAGCAACTGTTTCAAGCGTTGAAATTCACATTATTTTCCATTTCCGCAGGAATTATTCAAATTGGATCCTTTGCGATATTGGAAATCTTTATTCAGGATTATTGGATCCCATATCTGATTTCCTTAACCTTATCTATACTTTGGAATTTCACCCTAAACCGCCGGTATACGTTCAAATCGGCTGCCAACGTTCCCGTAGCAATGTTAAAGGTGTTTGGTTTTTATTTGGTATTCACCCCCCTTTCCACCTATCTCGGCAATATAGCAGAGGGTTACGGTGTTAACGACTTTTTAATTCTTATCATCACCATGGTATCCAACTTTATTTTGGAATTCCTTTTCTGCAAATTTTTCGTTTACCGTGGAAAAGAAGATACACTGCCCAATGAAAAATACCAAAAAACAATATGAGGGTCAAAATGTCAATAACAAGAAAGAAATATTTTATCAGACTGATCGGACGAAGCATCGCTTTTATAATCTGCCTTGCCGCCTGCTTCCTAAAACCCCAATGGTTTGAGGTTTTAAAGGGAAACAACTTTTTTTCAGCCTTTTCCCCGCTGCATTTGCTATGGGGTATCTGGATCATTGATATGATCTTGCAGATTTTACCCATTCGCAATAAAATTGCCCTTGGTTCGCAAAAACTGTTTGCCAACCGTTTTCGCCCCATTCGGGAGAAAATAAACTACCAGGCGTTGCGAAATTATATAACCTCCACCACCAAATCAGCCTATAAGGTTTTAATTATTTGGGGATTATTGGTTGCAGTTATCGGTGCTTTATACCTAAGTAACATCATCAATAGGCTATGGCTCTTTATGATAGCCACATTCTTTTATGTTTGCGATCTGATCTGTGTGCTGATCTGGTGCCCCTTTCGCCTTATTATGAAAAATAAGTGCTGCACCACCTGCCGTATCTTTAATTGGGATCATCTTATGATGTTTTTACCGCTGATCTTTATGGGTGGATTCTACTCCCTTTCCCTGGTCGTGATGGCAGTTATGGCGTGGCTGATCTGGGAACTTTGCGTTATGATCTATCCCGAGCGTTTTTGGGAAATGACCAATGCGGCACTGAAATGCTCCGAATGTACCGATAAACTTTGCACCCAATATTGCCAAAAATTGAGATGAACATAAAAAAGAAAGAGGTACACACAATTGTGTACCTCT
>JAZSRD010000095.1:0-17787 GCA_045538295.1 Eubacteriales bacterium | reverse complement strand
TGCCCCATGAGCCTGTCGGTACTGAAAAAGCCAAATGGCATGGTATGTGTACGTTGCGGAAAATGCCGCCAGGTCTGCCCCACCGGCGCCATTGAAGTCGGATCGTAGCCATGTCGTGCTGTGAGCCAGGGAGTGGGGACTAGTCATTGTCTTCCTAAGACCGCTTGGCCCTCCGACTTTGCCCCATGAGCCTGCCGGTACTGAAAAAGCCAAATGGCATGGAATGTGTACGTTGCGGAAAATGCCGCCAGGTCTGCCCCACCGGCGCCATTGAAACTGTTTACCCCTTCAAAAAGAAATAAAAAACACCCCTTGCTTGGCGCGATACCCTTAACGGAGTATCGCGCCAAGCAAGGGGATTTTGTTTAATAGAAGGTTGCCACTTCTTCCACCGGGGGCAACGCCGGCTCCACTTCTATTGCATGAAGAATAGGACCTTGGCGCCCATAAGCCTCGTGTTCACCCAGATGGATCTTGGCAGTCACCGTTGCCCACTGGCCGTTTTTCAGCGAAAAAGCATCGGGATACAGGCAAACCACACCGGCAAACTGAATATCTTCTACACAGCAGGTCATTACCTGGCGACCAAACACAAAGAAACTGCCGTCGCTGCGTTCGTCAAGGATCACCCGCCCTTTTAACTGAACGGTCTTTCCCTCGTAATTCTGTAGCTCTTCCGAAAGATCCCGGTACCAAATGGCATAATCCCGATCTTCGATTTTTACCAAGGGAGCATTCAGATCAAAGGGTAAAGGATCCTCAATATCATCGGGCATCACCTGCCCGTTCACATCTTCATACACTATATCGGCACGGCGGGAAAGCCCACGCACCAACTTGTGATAGGGCATTACATCTGCCCCCACCGGCAAACGATTAAAGATCACCATTTCAGCAGTCTGCAGTTTATCTGCCACGAGATTTCGCATATTAGCGTTATAGGTCATGATGGTGGTGCTATCCATAAAGCAGAATTCCTGCACCACGATCCAGCCCTCCGGCAAAGCATCAAACAGCAGGTTGCTGTTCCACATGCCGTTGTATTCCACAAACACCCGCTGGGCACGGCTGCTTTTGACCATCCGTTCCAGCAGTTTTTCTTTCAGTTCATCGGGACTATCGATATTCTGTACCGACACCCGATAGGGCATTTTAGAAAGATCATACTCTTCCTCCCCCTCCTCGCATACCAACAGCAAGGTGGGGGTTCCATCGTTATAAGAGGGATCTTCCAAAGTTTCCTGAATAAAGCGGGTCTTGCCCGCATCCAAAAAGCCGGTAAATAAATATACGGGGATCTGTGTCATGGAGTTACCCCTCCAATCCAAAGAGTTGAGCCAACTGAGCTTCCGCCAGATCGGCGCCGATCACACAAAGGCGCCCAATCACCTGGGGTGTTCCGGTGCGCACATCCTGCTCTCCGGGCACATAGTCAAAGAACAGCCAACCGTTTTCCCCATCTGCCACCATGCCCTTGGCACGCAAGATCGTGCCGAATTTGCCGGTATCCAGTTCTTCCAGGATCTCTGCCAGTTGGTCCTTGGAATAGGTGCAAGTGGTTTCTTTTCCCCAGCTGGTAAACACTTCATCTGCATGATGATGGTGGTGATCGTGGCAACCGCAGGTGCACTCCGGACCGTGCTCATGATGATGCTCATGCTCATGGTGATGCTTCAATTCATGGAGGATCTCATTCAAGGAATCCTTGTGCTCCATGGCATCCAGCATCTGTTTACCGTTCAGTTGATCCCAAGGGGTAGCAATCACCGTGGCGCCGGGATTCTTTTCTTGCACCAATTTTACTGCTGCCGCCAATTTTTCGGCAGTGAGGTTCTGGGTGCGGCTCAAAATAATGCAAGCGGCATGCTCCAACTGATTATCATAGAATTCGCCAAAATTTTTGGCATAAATACGGCATTTCCCTGCATCAGCAACAGTTGTAAAGGAATTCAGCTTTACATCCGGAAGCTCCAATTTTGCCACTGCCGTGATCACATCGCTGAGTTTTCCCACACCGCTGGGCTCGATCAATACCCGATCCGGGTGATAGGTTTCAATCACCTGCTCCAAGGCTTTGCCGAAATCCCCCACCAAACTGCAGCAGATGCAACCGGAGTTCATTTCGGTAATGGCAATGCCGGCTTCTTCCAAAAAGCCGCCGTCGATGCCGATCTCACCGAATTCATTTTCAATAAGCACCAGTTTTTCGCCGCTATAAGCCTCCTCCATCAATTTTTTGATAAGAGTGGTTTTACCGGCGCCTAAAAAGCCGCTGAAAATATCGATCTTTGTCATGGGAATCATTCCCCTTTCGTAAGTTTAGCAAAGTTTGCCATTATTTTTTTGGTACCCACGGTGTCAAATTGCACCTCCAGCAGAAAATCACTGCCCATGGGAGTTTTGGAGATCAAGGTGCCGTTACCAAAGGTTTTGTGCTTCACCCGATCTCCGCAATTAAAGGCAAAGGGTGCCGCCTCTCCGGTAGCCGCTCTGCGGATCACCGGCTGTGCCGCAGGAGTTGCAAACCCACTGCGCACAGGAGATGCCCCCGGGCGCGTGTAGGCAGGCTTGGTGTAACCGCCCCCAAAGGGTTCGGTTTTTGGGGAAAGATCTTCTATCACCAAAGCAGGTAATTCCTTTAAAAAGGTACTGGGCATGCAAAACTGGGTGCGCCCGTAAAGCATCCGCTGGCGGGCGTGGAGCAAATAAAGGCATTTTTTCGCCCGGGTCACCCCCACATACATCAGCCGCCGCTCTTCCTCCAGTTCTCCGTCGTCCATACAGCGTTGGCTGGGGAACAGCCCCTCCTCCATGCCAATCATAAATACATAGTTGAATTCCAACCCCTTGGCGCTGTGCAAGGTCATCAGCACCACCCGATCATCCTCATCGGTCATTTGGTCCAGATCGGTCATCAAGGAAACTTCCTCTAAAAAGCCGGAGAGTTTCCCCTCGGGGTTCTCCTGCTGATACTGTTTCACAGAGGAGCAAAGCTCCATAATGTTGTTGATACGGTCCCGGGCTTCGTCGGTATCCTCCAATTCCAGCATAGCAACATAGCCGGTATCTTTTGCCACCTTTGCCACCCATTCATCCAGGGTCATCCGTTCCAATTCAGCAGAAAGCTGATCCATCAACCGGGCAAAGGCCTCCAAAGTGGTTGCCGTGCGGCTCAATGCCGGGTATTCCGAAGCCCTGCGCATAACCTCAAGCATGGGTAAAAACTCCTGCCGGCTGATGGTTTCCACCGCCGCAATGGTGGTGGCACCAATCTTGCGCTTGGGCTCGTTGATGATTCGCTTTAACCGCAGATCATCCCGGGGATTATTGATCACCTGCATATAAGCCAGTATATCTTTGATTTCTTTCCTTTCGTAGAAGCGGAAGCCTCCCACTACCTTATAGGGAATTCCGCTTTTCACAAAATACCGCTCCACCGAGTTTGCTTGGGCATTGGTGCGGTAAAGCACAGCAAATTCGCTGAAATTCGCACGATCCTGCACCACCCGATCTTGCACCGTTTCAGCAATAAAGCGGCTTTCTTCAAAATCGTCGTGCACCCGCTTCACATAAATAGGTTCACCCTTGTCCCCCGCTGTCCAAAGGTTTTTACCCTTGCGCTGGGTATTGTGCGCGATCACCGCATTGGCGGCATCTAAAATATTGGCGGTGGAGCGGTAGTTTTGCTCCAACCGAATTACTTTAGCATTGGGAAAATGATCTTCAAATAATAAGATATTTTCAATAGTGGCGCCACGGAATTTATAGATGCTCTGATCATCGTCGCCCACCACACAGATATTTTTAAATTTAGAAGAAAGCAGGGCGATCAATCGGTATTGCAAGGGGTTGGTATCCTGATACTCGTCCACCATAATATAACGAAACCGCCCGGCGTATTTTGCCAAAATTTCCGGATGATTTTCAAAAAGTTCCACCGTTTTCAGGATCATATCGTCGAAATCCAAAGCATTTGCCTCCCGCAGAGCGGTATCGTAGCGGGCATATACCTTGGCGATCTGCTCCTGACGCAGATCTCTGCCAAAATTTTTGCAGTATTCTTCCGGGCTGATCCGCTGATCCTTTGCCCGGGAGATCGCCCATTGAATGGAGCGGGCGGGCAGGGTGGAATCATCGATCTCCAACTCCTTCATAGCAGCCTTAATAACCCGCTGGCCATCGTCCACATCGTAGATGGTGTAATTACTGTTAAACACTCCATCTACCCCAATCTCTGCCCGCAGGATTCTGCCGCAAAAGCCGTGGAAGGTAGCTGCCGTAACTCCAAAGGCATCTGCCCCCATCATGGCATCGATCCGGCTGCAAAGTTCCTTTGCCGCCTTGTTGGTAAAGGTGATGGCTAAAATATGGTAAGGCGCGCAAAGCCCCTTGGAAAGCAGATAGGCGATCCGATTGATCAACACAGTGGTCTTGCCGCTGCCGGCGCCCGCCAAAATCAGCAGGGGGCCCTCGGTATGCTCTACCGCCTCCATCTGCCGGGGGTTCATGGCGCTCATTTTTTCTTCTAAAACCTGTTGAAGCATGCTGTTCCTCACTTTAAATTTCTAACCTAATCATTATACTCCTTCTGCCCTTTTAAGTCAATAAAAAGCCGACCCGAAGGTCGGCTTTTTCTATTCAATTACTCTGCGTCACATTCTTCGCCGCAGCAGGAACAGTCTCCATCGCACTCTTCCAGATCGGAAAGATCAAATTCCAGATCCTCGCCGCAGTTGGGGCAGTTGATCTTGCCCAGTTCGGCAACTTCATCGTCTACCGAGAACTCTTCGCCGCAGGTGGGGCAAACGATGGTGTAATAATCATCCTCGTCCTCATACTCGTCGTCCAGTTCTTCGTCCAGATAGCACTCAACAGCATCCAGATCTTCATCGATCTCCTGAATATATTCATCCAGTTCCATGATGTTATCTTCGGCATCTGCAATAGAGGCAGCCATATCTTCCAGCACATCCAAGATGTTTACAATGAGTTCCTTATAAGGATCCTCGTCTTTCAGTTTCATGCCTTGCAGTAAACCTTTGATATAAGCAACTTTCTCTAACATGGCTATTCTCCTTTTAATTTGATTATTCTTTTGCACGGCCCATGTATTCGCCGGTGCGGGTATCGATCTCGATCAGTTCACCCTCGTTAATAAAGATGGGCACCTTCACAACAGCGCCGGTTTCCAGAGTTGCGGGCTTGGTAACATTGGTAGCGGTATCGCCACGCACACCGGGCTCGGTTTCGGTAACAACCAGCTTTACAAAGAAGGGGCACTCAACGCCAAACACGTTGCCCTTATAGGACATGATCTTAACCACGTCGTTTTCCTTTACAAACTTAAAGGCATCGCCCAGTTTATCGGCGCCCAGGGGCAGCTGATCGTAGGTTTCCATATCCATGAAATAGTACAGATCGCCATCCTGATACAGGTACTGATAATCTTTACGGTCGATGGTAGCTTCTTCAAATTTATCGGTGGGGTTGAAGGACTTTTCAACCACAGCGCCGGTTACCACGTTCTTAAACTTGGTGCGCACAAAAGCAGCGCCTTTGCCGGGCTTTACATGCTGAAATTCCACAACCTGGAAAACCTGACCGTCCATATCAAAGGTCACACCGTTTCTAAAATCGCCAGCTGTCAACATAATTACATATTTCCTTTCTTTTACGAAAAAATTCTCTAAATTATATTTTACATGATAAATAACTATTTTTCAAGTAAAATCTTTGAAAAACGCCTTGTTTACGGTAAAAAACTCATAAATTTCCCTTCGCAGAATCAAAAAGGCGTTTCATTTCCAGAGCATCCTTGCTCTGGGTGCCTGCCGATTCACAAATAACGGTGGGCTCTGCCCCTCTTTTCGCCAGCACCTGGGCAAGGGGTGCAAACTCCGGCCCGAAAACAGTATCCTCAAAGGTTAAGTGCCGCTTTTCCCCGCCGGTGGTGTATTCGATCTTGGAAAAGTGCGCATGAAAGTGCCCGGCACGGTAGGCACCCAGGGAATCCTCCATCACCTGCAACACCCGCTCATAATCCGCTTCTCCATAGAATAGCCCCTGCTCCCGGGCATTTAAGTGCCCAAAATCAATAGTGGGCAGAATCCGCTCGTTCACCTTGCAAAGGGTCATCACCTCTTCCAGGGACCCCAGTTGATTGATCTTTCCCATGGTTTCCGGGCATAGGATCAAATCGCCGTAGCCCTCTGCCTCAAAGGCATCCACAGCGGCTTTTAAGGTTTCCACCGCCAAGTAGGTTGCCTCTTCACGGCTGAGCTTTGCGCAAGAACCGGAATGGAAGATGATCCGCTCGGCACCGATCTTTTTAGCAAGGGCGGCGCTTTCCAGCAGATAGCGCACACTGTTCTGCCGTTTTTCTTTCTCCAATGAAGACATGGAGATATAATAGGGCGCATGAATAGAAAGGGATATTTTACACCGCTCTGCCTCCGCTTTCAGCTTTTGGGCAACAGTGTCGTTCACCCGTACGCCTCTGCCGCATTCCACCTCGTAGGCATTCAGGCCTATTTTTTGCAAAAAGGCGGGCATTTGATCAGAGGTCTTATTCCCCTCTGCCTTAAACCATTCGCAATTTCCGCCCGGTCCAAATCGAATCATTGATCCTCCTCCATCTTCCGCCGGCGCTCAATCACCGGCCGCTCCAATGCTCTTTTTAACTTAAAAAATACAGTTTCTTTATGATCAATGGGCTCAACCAGCACCGTGATCATGCCGGCACAGTTGCCGCCCAGCATATCGGTGTAGATCTGATCTCCCACCAGGGCGATCTCCTTTGAAGGCAGGCCAAATTGGCGGCGCACCCGCCCAAGGGCAAAGCCCAAAGGCTTACAGCCCCGGTGGTAAGCGGGAATATCCAACCCCGCCACAAAGCGCTGCACCCGGGCCCGGCTATTGTTGGAAACAATGCCAATTTGGATCCCGGCGGCACTCAACCGTTCAAACAAAGCAAGTATTTCCGGGGTGGGCTCCGGGGTACGAAATCCCACCAGGGTATTATCAATGTCAAATATCACACCCCGAATTCCAAGGCTTTGCAAAAATGCATCGGTAAGCCCGGAAACATCGGGAATTAAGTGTTGCGGCATTAAAAGCATCCGTTTACTCCTTCTGTTTCTTTTAAAACAGTATATCAAACAACAGTTGTAAATTCAAGATGAATCGTTTATAATATACCAAAAGAAAGGATGATCTTATGAAATTCAATATGTCACGGGAACAACGCAACTGGGGCTTTACCCTATTTTTCTCACTGGCCGCAGTAGCTGTGTTTATTGCTGCATTACTGCACCTTAATCAGGTACTGGGCGCCGTAAAAACTGTACTCTCCCTTTTTGTGCCCTTTTATATCGGCTTTGCCATTGCTTACCTTCTGAACCCAATTATGAAATTTTGGGAAGAAAAAGTATTGGGTAAAGTAAAAAAACCTCAGGTGCGCCGCACCCTTTCCATGCTCATCACCTATGCTATTTTTTTACTGGTATTAGGCGGTATTCTTGCCTACCTGTTGCCTATGCTGATCTCCAGCATTACCGCATTGATCAACGATATACCCGGATATTACGACTCCTTCATTAAAAATTTGAATGCCTTTATTGAGGATCACCCCGGCATCAACGAAGTTTATCTCCGCTATTCCGAACAGATCCATAACGGTATTGAAAAACTGGTGAGCGCCCTTTCCGGCTATATGAGCGGGCTTTTGCCCAAGCTTGCCAATAAGACCCTGCAACTGGGCGGCACTCTGATCAACATTTTTGTGGGGATCATCATTTCCGTATACCTCTTGCACGGTAAAGAAAAACTCATTGCCCAATGCAAAAAAGTGCTCAACGCCATCTTTAAAAAAGACGAAAGCTATCAAAAGATCTTAAACGTGGGGCAGATCACCCACGAAAAAACCTTAAACTATATCACCGCCCGCCTACTGGATTCCCTGATCGTGGCGATCATCACCTACCTGTTTATGGTGATCTTTAAGATCCCCTATGCGCTGATCAGCGCCCTGGCAGTGGGTATTTTTAATACCATTCCCTATTTTGGTTCCTGGCTGGGCGCCATTCCCCCCACCATTATTGTGCTGATCACCAAACCCCATATGTTGATCCCTTACCTGATCTTTATTGTGCTGCTGGAGCAATTAGACGGCAACGTGATCGGCCCCAAGATCCAGGGCAAGCAACTGGGGCTTTCCGCTCTGTGGATCATTTTTGCCATCTTCCTCTTTGGCGGGATCTTCGGGGTGTTCGGCATGATCCTGGGCGTACCCCTTTTCGCAGTGATTTATTACTTTGTAAACGCCGCGGTGAATAACGGTCTCCACCGCCAAGGCAAATCCACCGACACTGTGGATTACGCCCCGCCCGAAGACCGTCCCATCATTGAAGAAACCCAAAAAGAAAAATAAACAAAAATAGCCTTGTGCACTAATGCACAAGGCTATTTTTAATCCTTTAATTCTACTACAGTAATACCGGAATCCCCCTCGCCATAGGCGCCCAGGCGGAAGGATTTTACCAAGGGGTGAGTTTTTAAAAATTGGTGTACCCCGGTGCGCAGTGCGCCGGTGCCCTTACCATGGATGATGGTAACGGAATGGAGATGATCCAAAATTGCCGTATCCAAAAATAGATCGATCTTTTCTTCCGCATCCAAGATGGTTTCCCCCCGCAGATCCAGCTCGCTCTTTGCCATGGAATGGGATTCCATGCGCTGCACTCGAGCGGAGGAAACTCTTTCTTTTTTAGGTTCCTCCTTGGGGGCAAAGAGTTCACTTTTACTGATCTTCAGGCGGATGCCATCGCAGTTTACCTGCACCTGATCCCCCAAAAGAGCAAGTACGGTGCCGTGGCGGTTCATTTTTGCCACAAAAACCCGCATACCCACCTTAATCTGCCCCTGGATCTCCTCGCCCTTGCGCCGGGCGGCAGGCTCACTTCCCAAATGATCCAACAGTTTGGCAGAGCCGCTTTTAATACCGCTTTTCAGGGCTTGGGCGGTGGCTTTATCCAGCTGATCTTGCTTTTCCTTCAGCTGCTTCATAAATGCATCCGCCTGGCGGCGGGCAGTTTCGATCAAGGTGCGGGCTTTACGCTGGGCATCTGCCACCTCCCGATCGGCGCCGGCCAGCAGTTTTTTACGTTCCTCTGCCAGGGCATCCCGCTCTTTCTTTAGCGCAAAGCGCTCTTCATTCAAATTGGAGATTTGATCTTCATAGCGGTTCTTTTCCTGCTGCAGGCGATCGATCACCTGCTCCAGCTGCTGATCATTTTCCCCAATCCTGCTCTCCGCATCAACGATCACATCCTCCGGCAAACCTAAATGGCGGGAGATCTCAAAGGCATAGGATTTACCGGGAATACCCATCTGCAACCGATAGGTGGGGCTTAAGGTATCCAAATTAAAGGCAAAGGAGGCGTTCTGCACCCCTTCGTGGGATAGGGCATAAGTTTTCAGTTCCGTATAGTGGGTGGTGGCGGCCACATAACTGCCTCCCTGCCTCAACCGCTCGATCACCGAAACGGCCAGAGCGGCGCCCTCTACGGGGTCGGTGCCGTTGCCCAACTCATCAAAGAGCACCAGGCTCTCTCCATCGCTGTGCTGCATAATATTACGGATATTTTTCATGTGAGAGGAAAAAGTAGACAAGGATTGCTCGATAGACTGCTCGTCCCCAATATCCGCATATACCCGATCAAAGATATAAAGTTTTGCCTCTTGGGCAGGCACGGGAAAGCCCGCCTTGGCCATAAGGGAAAGCAACCCCAAGGTTTTTAAAAATACGGTTTTACCGCCGGTGTTGGGGCCGGTGATCACAATGGTATCAACGCCGTTCCCCATAGTAATATCCAAAGGCACCATCACTTCCTTGGCGATCATGGGATGGCGGGCGCCACGGATCTCAATGGTTTTATCCTTGGTGAGCTCCGGCGGGCAACAACCTGCATCCCCTGCATATTTTGCCTTGGCAAACACCATATCCAATGCCACAATGGCTTTGTAGGAGGTGAGCAGCGGCTCTGCAACCTCGGTGACCTTTTGGGTCAGTTCCTCCAGAATACGGGCGATCTCCGCCTTTTCTTCTGCTTCCAATTTGCGGATCTGGTTGTTTCCCTCCACCACAAAAAAGGGCTCTATAAACAAAGTTCCGCCGCTATTGGAGGTGTCGTGCAAAAGACCCTTGACCTCGCCCCGGTTATCGGCACGCACCGGCACCACATACCGGTCGTACCGCAGGGTTACAATAGGCTCCTGCAGAGATTTTGCCACCTCAGGGGTGCGGATATATTTTTCCAGTTGGCTCTTGATCCCATTGGCTGTTGAAGTAATTTTACGCCGAATAGATGCCAGGGCTGGAGAAGCATCATCTGCAATCAGTTCTTCGGTAATAAAGGTGCGGTCGATCTGCTCATACAATGCTTTATCTTGATACAGCTGATCAAAAAACAGATCCAAAGACGGAGTATCAAAATTCTTGTCCCCATAATAACGGGCAAGATCCTGCCCGGTTTTCAGCAGAGAGCCCGCCGCCATTAGTTCCATACTGCCCAGGGTGATGCCTTTGCCCGCCTTGCTTATGTACAACGGCAGGTTTTCCGAAAGGCGGTTCAAAGGGAACCGAGGGCTGCGCTCCAGCAACTGCATAGCAGCCGCCGTTTGTCCGATCTGCACCTTGGCACAACCGGCATCATAAAGGGGAAGCAACTCCCGCAAACGGTTTGCTGCCTCCTCGGTTACGCAACGCTTGGCGGCCTGCTCCAGTACCTTGAAGTACTCCAGGGCCCCCAACGACTTTTTATAGTAAAATAAATTTCTGTTACTCATTCATGATCCTCGTAAACTGTTTTCCACATTTCCAACGCAGAGGCACGCAGTTCCAAATGATACAAGGTGAATTCCTCGGTCAAATGGGAAAGCCGCAGTAATTCTGCCTTTGGAACTGTAAAGCCAAAAGCCTTTGCAGGCAGATTGTTTAAAATATGTGTCAGCGCCGCAAGCACACTGCCGGTTACCGGAACACCTTTTGCAGAAATGCCGCAGGATTGGCATAAAATACTGCCGTCCTCCAAGGAAAACACACTGCCCGGGTGGCCGCAGGATGTAAGGGTGGGGCAATAGCCCATCAACTGCATGGTCTTAAGTTCAAAAACACTTTTCACCAGCCGGGGCGGCTTGCCCTTTCCCAATAAATACAAGCTATTCAACAGCAGAGAAAGCAGTACACCGGTCTCCCGAGGCTCTCCCTTGCCGAAATAGAGCACCAGCTGGGCAA
The DNA here is from genome assembly GCA_045538295.1 of Eubacteriales bacterium. Classification (GTDB taxonomy): domain Bacteria; phylum Bacillota; class Clostridia; order Oscillospirales; family QAKW01; genus QAKW01. The sequence continues at coordinate 6,494 of JAZSRD010000095.1, read as the reverse complement.
AATACCCTGCCAAAAAGGTGTTTTCCACCTGCTCTTTCAGTTCATGGAATGGTTCTTCCAAAGAAAAGGAGTTCAGCAGATAATTCCCGCCGCCGGTTTCATAAAGAACCCATTCCCCGTAGTAGAACTGGTCATATTGATTTTTTTTGCGGCTGCTTTTGGCAAACACCGTAATACAGCCCTGCTGCTCGGTCAGAATGGTTAACACCCGCTCTTCATGAACGGTTTGACCGATCCGCAGTAAAATTCCCTTGACCTTGTGCGTCATACCCCGGATCCTTCTCCTTGCTCTCCAGCGCATGGTAAAGCAAATATGCTTCCACGCTACCGGTGTTTTCAAAGCATTTCCATGCTTCCTTTTGATCCATTACTATCACCTCTCTACTATAGTTTACCGTTTGCAGTAATAAAAAGTGATAGTAAAAAATGGTTTTATTCCTGGCTGAAGCCCAGGGAATCCAGCAGACCGCTGTTATTCTCCCAGTCCCGTTTAACTTTAACAAAACATTTTAAAAATACTTTGGTGTTAAAATGCTTTTCCAGTTCTTCCCGGGCACGGCTGCTGATCTCCTTTAGCTTTGCGCCGCCCTTGCCGATGATGATCCCCTTATGGGAATCCTTGGAGCAATAGATCACCACGTAAATAGAGATCAGCCCCTCCTCTTCCTCAAAGGAATCCACCGCCAAGGCAACGCCGTGGGGGACCTCCTGCCCTAAAAGATAGAGCATCTTTTCCCGCACCACCTCGCAGGCATACACCTTTTCGCTTTGGTCGCTCAACTGATCGGGATCAAAATAGAAGGGAGAGTCCTCTGCCCGATCTTCCAATTCCTTTAGCAATAGTTCCACTCCGTCGCCGGTGCGGGCAGAAAGGGGAATCACCGCATCGAATTCAAACTCCGTTGTGAAAGCGGCAATGGCGGCAAGGATCTTTTCCTTGGGGATTGCATCCACCTTGTTGATCACCAAAATGGCAGGGATCCCCATTTTGCCCAAGCGGGCAAGCATCTTTTTTTCCGCCTCGTTGGGGGCTTTAGCCTCTGAAACAAAGATAGCGATCTCGGCTTCGTCCACCGTATCGCTCACCGTTTGCTCCATCCGCTTGCCCAGACCGCTCCGGCCGGTAATAAAGCCGGGCATGTCCATAAACACAAATTGGGTTTCTCCCCGAGTTAATATACCGGTAATGCGGGTACGGGTGGTTTGGGGTTTTGGGGAAACAATGGAGATCTTTTCCCCGATCATTTGATTTAGCAGTGTAGATTTACCCACGTTGGGGCGCCCCATCAAAGTGGCAAAAACAGTTTTGGTTGACATAATTTATTTTTCCTTCTTATAGGTCTTTTTACAAAATACAAAAAACAGCACCACGGCAACATACAGCAGCAGCCCTATCAAGCGGTACCACAGGGTGAAATAAGCAAAAATCTCCATAAATACCGCCGGATCCCAAAATAGTTGATACGCCACAAACACAGCGCTCACCGCCACCAACAGCACGGCGGCTGCCGCAGAATCCTTTGCATGGCGAATATGCCGGGACCGCTCCCGTGTAATTTTATTATCTGTTTGCTCCACGGCAGAATTCATACTTTCCGCCGCCATAACAGTGGTGATCTGTAAAACCAGAATACACCATTCTGCGGCGGTATGATTATAGAACATCAAAGAAAGCAAGATTACCGTAAGCGCCGCAAAGCAGTGGATCCTAAAATTGCGTTCATAAGCCAGGTTAAATCCGATCCCCCGGATGGCATAATGAAAACTCTTTAAAAAACTTCTCATCGGGTAAGCCCCATTCCTTTCAAAACGTCCTCTTGTTTTTGAAACATTTCCCGCTCTTCTTCCTCGCCCAGTTCGTGATCGTAGCCCAGCAGGTGCAGAATGCTATGTACGGTAAGGAATGCGATCTCCCGCTCCAGGGAGTGCCCGTATTCCTCCGCCTGGGCTTTTGCACGCCCCGGGCAAAGCACCATACTACCTAAAAACACCGAACCGGAAAGGGGATCCGGCTCTGCATTAAAAGGATCCTCCTCCATGGGAAAGGAAAGCACATCGGTGGGGCGGTCAATTCCCCGCTGCTCCAAATTGATCTGATGAATTTCCTCCAATGAGGCGATCAGCACTTCCACCTCGGCATCTTGGGGAAACTGCTCATAGATCAATGCGGCCTCCGCCGCCTTGGCGATCAGCTCCCGCTGATACTCATTTTCCATGGTTACGGTTACTTTCATTACTCTTCCTTTCATAGGCATCCACAATTTTTTGCACCAGCGCATGGCGCACAATATCTTTCTTTTCAAACCAATGAATAGCGATCTGCTCAATTCCTTTTAAAATTTTCAAAGCGTGCATTAACCCGGAGGGTTTTCCATCCAGATCGATCTGGGTAGGGTCCCCGGTTACCACGATCTTAGAATTAAAGCCAAACCGAGTCAAAAACATTTTCATCTGCTCTATGCTGGTGTTTTGGGCTTCATCCAAAATAATAAAGCTATTATCCAACGTGCGCCCACGCATATAGGCAAGGGGAGCAATTTCAATAATATTCTTTTCCATATAACCTGCCACCGTTTCGGGGCCCAGCATCTCAAAAAGAGCATCGTAAAGAGGGCGCAGATAAGGATCCACCTTATTTTGCAGATCCCCGGGTAAAAAGCCCAGCTTCTCCCCTGCCTCCCCCGCCGGGCGGGTGAGCACAATTTTAGAAACCTGCTTGGATTTTAATGCCGCCACAGCCAGCGCCACCGCCAAATAGGTTTTGCCGGTACCGGCAGGCCCCACGCCAAAGGTAACCACGTTTTTTTCAATACATTCCACATAATTCTTTTGGGCAATGGTTTTTGCTTTAATAGGCTTGCCCCGGGTGGTAATGCAAATACATTCATCCAGCGCCTGCACCACATTGCAGCCCCGATCCTCCCGGGCAAGATTAATGAGATACCGCACCTTTTGCACATCGATCACTTCACCCCGGGCGGCCAGCGCAAAAAGATTTTCCAGCACCACGCAGCCCATGGCAATGTTCGGTTCTTCCCCGCTCAGGATCAGGTGCTCATCCCGATTGATCAGCCGCAGATCCAGTTCTGTTTCCAGGATACCTGCGTTTTCGTCAAAGGGGCCAAATACCGCCGGGATCAATGCTATTTCCGGATTTTTAAATTCTTTTTGCATCCTCTTAATTTACTCCTTTATAGGCATTTCAATGCCGATCTCTTCTTCACAATAGAATACCGCATGGATCTGTAGCGCATCTTTAGTTAAATTCTCCTGCATTTCACACCTACGCACGGTGCATTCCGCCAAACGATCCGCCTCATAAAAGGCCAGTTGTGATAAAGCCATTTCTTTCGCCTCTTCGGCAGTGCGGGTAACAGCCGCAATTTCCACCTCTTCTGCCCGGCGCACATGAAAACGCACCGGAAACACAAAAGATGCGATCCGCAATGGGTATTCTTTCTCTATGGTATCATATTCATTATATGATATTTTTTCATTAAAATAAAGAGGAATCTTCAACTTCCCTAAAGAAACTGCATATTTTTTTTGGGTTTTTCCGGTTTTTTCACGAATATTTTCACGCAATGGTACCGATACCGCCGTTTCCCGGCGGGTTTCTGCAATCACGGTGGCGATGCAATGGTTCAAACGGCGCACCCCGTATTTATCCGTCCAATCGCCGCTCACCAGCAGATCTCCCGCCAATACCGTATCCCCCACCTGTACCTGGCGGGTACCGCCGTAATCCCGCACCGAAAGGATCACTCCGTCCCGCCGGGCATAAATATTGGTGGGTACCGAAAGATCCACCATTTCCGGTGTGCGTCCTTTTTCTTTCACCTCCACATAAGCCGTGGTGCCCCGAATGTTAATAGACATCCAGGAAAGTTTTTCATTCCCCGTTAAATAGCGGTTTTCAATGGAATTCACATCCAGGGTGCGGCGACAGCCCACCTCCAACCCCAATTCTTTAAGATCGGCAAGGACTTGCGTCACCGAGGTTTCTTCGCATCCGATCACCTCCACCTGCCAAATAAAGGCGGAGCTTAAAAAGACCACCCCTAAAAACAGTACAAGCCCCACCGCCAAGCCCCACCGCCGCTTAAACGGACGCAACAGAAACACAAGCCCGCTTTTCTTGCGGATCCGAACACGGGTGCCGGTTTTAAAGGCAGGCTGCCGCAACCGCTTGAAATCCTTGCAGGGGATCACAAAATGCAACACGCCATCCTCCGTTCTGTAAGGGGAACGCAGGGGAATCCGGCGGCGGTAAAGCAGGTTGATAAACTGCTCGATCTGATTGCCCTTTGCCTCTGCCTCTACCCGCCCTTGAAAAAATGCCAAATAATCTTTCACCATTTACACCTCCCATTCGATCTGTTTCAAATCGCCGGTTATCCGCAAGCCCCCGTCCCCGAAATGTGCCAGATCAAATTCCTTTCCACGGATCACCAGCAGATAGTTTTTCATATGGATCTTCACCGTTTCCCGCTCGTAGGTATGGATTCCCTTGGCGCCCTCCACCTGAACGGTGTTTCCGCCCCAAATTTCAATGCATTCATCCAATCCGGCGGCAAATTCCGGCAGATCTATACAATGCACAAAACGCTTGATCGCCCCCATACCCTGATTTTTTCGTTTATAACGTTTCATTTTCATCCCTCATTTCGTTATTATTTCTATGAAAAAATCATAGATAATACCATGAAAAAATACGGAAATATTATTTTTACGTTTTTATTACTGCTCCTGCTGCCGCTGTTGCTTTTACAGGGTACCGCCGCAGGAGAAGGGGTGCGGCAGGGGCTGGAGCTTTCCTACCGCACCGTTTTACCTGCTCTGTTTCCCGCCATGGTGGTTTGCGGCATGATAGGGGAAATGGTGGAATATCTGCCCATCCCCCCGTGTTATACCCTATGGTTTACTTCTCACCTATGCGGTTTTCCCTTGGGGATCCGCACCCTAACACGGGCGACCCACAGAGGGCTGCTCTCCCACCCACAGGCAGAGCGGCTTTCTGCCTGCTGTGTAAATGCCTCCCCTGCCTTTTTGATCCTTTATGTGGGAAAAAATGTACTGGGCAGTGCTCGCCTGGGCATTCTGCTGTGTGTGGGACAACTGCTGCTTTCTTTAGGGCTGGCAACAATGCTTGGTGCCTTAAAAAATGGCGTTGCTATACCGCCGGAGAAACGCCCGCTTCTTTCTATTGCCGCCGAAAGTCTTTCCACCGCCGCCCAAGGGGGATTGGTGCTCACCGGTTATATCACCTTTTTTTCCATGCTTGCCGCCCTTTGCCGACCCTTGCCGGCGTTCCGTTATTTTTACGGTTTTTTAGAACTGACCGGGGGCATTGGCGCAATTCCTTATAATAACCTGCTCCTTGTAGCTGCCATGGTGGGCTTTTCCGGCGTTTCGGTACTACTGCAAAATGCATCCTATTTATTGCCGGAGAGGCTCTCCCTACGCCCCATGATTTTTGGCAAATGCCTTTACACCCTTTTACTCCCGCCGCTGGTGTTACTATTAAACACCCTTTCCGTTGCCGGGTGGCTTCTGTTTTTAGGGCTCTTTCTGCTTTTTTTGATTTGTTTTGACAAAAGACGAAAAAGGATGTATAATAAATTAACGAAAAAAATGAGGATAGGAAGAATAACATGATCTTTTCCAAAGACATTGAAAAAATATGCGCCTATTGCGAATACGGAAAAACCATTGTGGGAACCGACGATATTATCTGTGCAAAAAAAGGATTGGTACGAGCAGATTTCACCTGCAAAAAGTTTCTTTACTCCCCCTTACGGCGCACACCGCCCAAGCCCATGCAAGCCGATTTTAAAAGCCTGAATTTACCAAAACTGGAAGATTGATGCACCGCTTTTGCGGTGCATATTTTTTTATTGCATACACATAATAAGATCGTCCCCCGCGGACAATGGAAGTTTGAAAGAATTCTTTCACAGTTGAAAACGGTGTGAGCAGATCACACTGCTTTCAAAAAAGGGCGCAGCCTGCAATGAAAAAACGGTGGGCAGACTGCAGCGTAACACGAAAATTGGGAGATACGCTCCCAACAAACACCGTTTTGCAAAAGCGGAAAGTGTGCATCTCCAATGTTTCGGACGCTCCGAGCAGCAGGATCTAAAACCGAAATGCTAAAATGCACCTATACTTTCCCCCGAACGGGAGGCTGTATCCCGGCGGCATATAAAAAGGAATCGGTACCACAGTACCGATGCCTTTTTTAGCGAAAACTGTAAATTTATCGTCCGAATTGTTCTTGACGATTTTCTTATATTTGCTATACTAAAAGCAACAACATTACAAGGAGAACTACCATGTACAAGTTTAAGGTTGTTTCCGCCATGGAAAAGGTGCGGCTTACCGATCCCGCCGAAGCCCAGCAAGCCATCGGTTCTCTCCGTTGCCTGAAAGGGGAGCGGGTATCCTTTCAAATCCGCATCGATTATCAGCCCCCCAAGGAAGGCCGCTATCAG
>JAZSRD010000104.1:0-10043 GCA_045538295.1 Eubacteriales bacterium | reverse complement strand
TTTGCTACCTCCAAATCGAGCCACTCAGCGTGCGTCAAAGCCAATGGAGGCCGCTACATTTTGCTTGATGCAAAAAATCCGCTCATTCCATTGTCTTTTCCTTTTCCCCAAAAAATGTAATCATTTTATGGGGACCCCGATTAATCGCCATCGGGTACCCGTAACCAAAGGTTACGGCTCGATTTGAAGGTTTCAAACATTTTTTCCTATCCCCTGAAAAAGGGGCTGAAAAAACCTCGCGATTTTTTCAGCCCCTTTTTATTGTTTCTCAAAGGATCAAACAACACCCTGAGCCTTCATGGCTTCGGCAACCTTCAGGAAGCCGGCAATGTTGGCACCGGCAATCAGGTCGCCCTTCATGCCGTATTTTTCGGCAGCCTCGGAGGATGCCTTAAAGATGTTTGCCATGATCTGATACAGTTTAGCATCCACTTCCTCGGCGGTCCAGCTATAGCGCATGGAGTTCTGGCTCATTTCCAGGCCGGAAACTGCTACGCCGCCGGCATTAACTGCCTTGGAGGGAGCGATCACAACGTTGTTCTCTTTCAAATATGTAACAGCCTCTGCAGTGGTGGGCATATTTGCCACTTCCACGTAATACTTAACACCGTTGGCAACGATGTTTTTAGCATCCTCTACATCCACTTCGTTCTGGGTGGCGCAGGGCATTACAATATCCACCTTCTGCTCCCAAGGTCTTTTACCGGCATAGAAGGGTACGCCGAACTTATCGGCATAATCCTGCACCTTATTGCGGCCGGAATCACGCATTTCCAGCAGGTAATCGATCTTCTCTTCGGTGCTGATACCGTCGGCATCGTAGATATAACCGTCGGGACCGGAGAGGGTAACAACCTTTCCGCCCAGCTCGTTTACCTTTTTAACGGTGCCCCATGCAACGTTACCGAATCCGGACACTGCAAAGGTTTTACCCTTTACAACATCACCAACGGATTTAAGTAATTCAACCACATAATACACTGCACCGTAACCGGTAGCCTCGGGACGGATCAAGGACCCGCCGAAAGGAATTCCCTTACCGGTGAGCACGCCGGTGAATTCGTTACGCAGTCTTTTATACTGACCGAACATGTAGCCCACTTCCCGTGCGCCCACGCCGATGTCGCCGGCGGGAACGTCGGTATCGGCACCGATATGCTTGGAAAGCTCGGTCATAAAGCTTTGGCAGAAACGCATGATCTCCCCATCGCTCTTACCGGTGGGATCGAAATCGGCGCCGCCCTTACCGCCCCCCATGGGCAGGCTGGTGAGGCTGTTCTTGAAGGTTTGCTCAAAAGCAAGGAACTTCATAATAGAATAGTTTACAGTGGGATGGAAACGGATACCGCCCTTATAAGGACCGATAGCAGAGTTGAACTGGATCCGATAGCCACGGTTCACCTGAACCTTACCGTTATCGTCTACCCAGGGCACACGGAAGCTGATCTGACGCTCCGGCTCTACCATCCGCTCGAACACACCGGCTTCAATAAGATCGGGGCGCTGCTCGGCAACAGGTTCCAAAGACTCCAGAACTTCGTATACTGCCTGCAAAAACTCCTTTTCGCCGGGGTTGCGTTTCTCAACACTTGCATATAATTCGTTGAGGTATGCATTTTTAATTGACATCGTTCATCACTCCTATATTATAATAAAAAAATTTTATCACTGCATTTTTCAGTTGTCAACAGAAAATTCACCATATTTCCCTTTAATTTTCTGCATTTTTATGTTAAAATGCTGATATGGTGATCTCAAAGACAAAAAAGCTGGTTTTGATCAGCCTTATAGGTGCCTTTTCGGTAATCGTTGCCACCGTTCTTACACTTTTACTTTTACCTCAAAAGCCGGATCCCCGCAAGCTTCTAAGCAAGGCGGATTCCCTGACCGAACAAAATTTATGCCTTATGGCAATATTGGAGCAGGATCCTCAAGAGGAAGAAAGCTGGCGGCAATTATTGATCAACTACTTGATATTAGAGGCAGACCCTCTTACCGTTGAGGCAACCAAACAAGCGGCAGAGGCGGCAGTAGGGCACACTATTACCTTACCGGATACGGTAAATACACAGCCGGAAGAGCCGGGCAGTGTTATCGGCACAGGCGGTATTATTCACGCCGGCTGCAAGGTAACGGACTACCGGAGTTCCAATTCCCTTGCCACCGACGGAGAAACAGTCTACCTTGCCACCAACAATGGCATTGAGGTCGATTATCAGGGACTGCGGCTCCCCCTGACCTCTGCCAAAGCAGAGCGAATGATAGCGACCGAAAACGGCCTATATTACCTTAACGCCACCGCAGATCGCGTGCAATACATTGCCCGGGATGGGCACTGTACCGAAACCGTTTCGGAGCTTGAAGCGGCGGACTTTGCCTTTTACAAAGAGGCACTTTGGATTGTCGATACCAACGGCACGCTATATAAAAATAGCAAGGCGATCCAATCGGATTATTCCATCACCGAGCTTTGTGTGGCAAAAGGGACCCTATACGGCGCCTGTGAGGAGGGTTTGGTGCAGATTGGCAAAAGTGTTAAGCCGGTTCTTTCCTCCCCGGTATGGGGCATTACAGGGGGTGAAAACGGGTGCATATACTACATCGATACCAACGGATTCCCCGCAGAGTTTGATCCCACACTGAAAGAAGCGGTAATTTTAAAAGAAAAGGCAGCTCTTGGGATGGGGATCAGCGAGGGAAAGGTCTATTATTTAAATAGTAAACTAAAGATCAAAAAATGCGGAAAGTTTTAAACTTTCCGCATTTTTATATATTCCCGAGGTGAAACTCCGTAATAAGTTTTAAAGGCTTTGGAAAAATGATACAGATCCGGATAACCCACCGAAGCGCCTGCTGTGGAGATGGCTTCTCCGTATTGGATCATCAATTCCACCGCCTTTTCCATACGCAAACGAATGAGATACTGCATTGGCGATACGCCGGTGGTCTCTTTAAATAGCGTTGAAAAATAGGAGCGATCCAAATTAAGGCGATCAGCCAGACCGTGAACCGTGATCTCATTCATATATTCTGAATGGATATAATGCAGCGCTTTATCGACATAAGATATCTCCCGTTCCGATTGTTCCATTAAAATTGAAAGTAATTCCCAAAGTTTTGCCGAAAGAAAGGCACTGCGCCCATTTTCCAAATATTTACACCGCTTCATATCCTTAAAGATCTCGCCGGCACCGGGGCAACGCAAAACCGGCTCTTTTAAAATCTCAAAGGAATCCTCGGTGGTAAAGCCGACCCATATATACTGCCAGGGGGTTTGAGCATCCGCCTGATAATAAGTTTCCACATAGGGTGGAATCACAAAGATCTCCCCGGCTCTTACCTGGTGGGTCTTTCCCTCCCGCTCAAAGATCCCCTTACCGGAAACCACATAATGAAGCAACCAATGTGTACGCACTGCCGGCCCGTAGGCATGCCCCGGCGTACAATCTTCGTAGCCGAACTGCACCGGATTCATACCGGAATACTGCTGATCGATCACAATTTCACTTTGTTGCATTTTATCACCTCTCCCAACAATTTTACAAGTTTTACAAACAAAAAGCAATCCTTTTTTCTAATTTTTTCTGTTATGATAAAAACAAATAAACATCAAGGAGGAAAATTCCATGAAAATCACCTTTATGGGTGCCGGCAGTACGGTATTTGCCCGTAATGTAATTGGCGACTGCATGTGCAGCGAAGCACTGCGGGACAGCACCTTTGCTCTTTACGACATTGACGGCGAACGGCTGAAAGAGAGCGAAACCATTCTGGAGGCTATGCGCAAAGCCAAGGGTGGCTACGGCAAGATCGAATGTTACCTGGGCGTTGAGCAACGCAAAGACGCTCTGCGGGATGCTGATTTTGTGATCAATGCCATTCAGGTGGGGTTATATGATCCCTGTACCATCATCGATTTTGAAGTGCCTAAAAAATACGGTTTACGGCAGACCATTGCCGATACGCTTGGAATAGGCGGTATTATGCGTGCTCTGCGCACCATTCCCGTAATGGACGATTTTGCCAAGGATATGGAGGAGGTGTGCCCCAACGCCCTGTTCCTCAATTATACCAACCCCATGGCAATGCTTTCCGGCTACATGCAACGTTATACCAATATTAAGACAGTGGGTCTTTGCCACAGTGTGCAGGTATGCTCTGAATCCCTTTTGAAAAAATTAGGATTAGAGGATAAACTTGAGGGTCGAAAAGAGTTGATCGCCGGCATCAATCACATGGCATGGCTTTTGGAACTAAAGGATAAAGACGGCAACGATCTCTACCCCGCCATTAAAGCCAAAATCCCCGAAAAGATGGCAGATCCCGATTTCAAAGACAAGGTACGTTTGGACTACATCAACAACTTCGGGTACTACTGCACCGAATCCAGCGAGCACAATGCAGAATATAATATGTTCTACATTAAAAGCAAGTATCCCGAACTGATAGAGCGGTATAATATCCCCTTAGATGAGTATCCCCGCCGCTGTGTAAACCAAATCGAAAAATGGAAAACGGAGTATCAGGAACTGCTGAAATCCGGTGTAAAGGAACATGAGCGCTCCAAAGAATATGCATCCCGCATTATGGAAGCCATCGTTACCGGCGTGCCCTACAGCATTGGCGGTAACGTGCTGAACACCGGGCATTTGATCACCAACCTGCCGGAAGAGGCTTGTGTTGAAGTTCCTTGTTTGGTAGACGGCTACGGCGTACACCCCTGCCACGTGGGTGCCTTGCCGGTACAATGTGCCGCCATGAATATGACCAACATTAATGTGCAACTGCTGACCATTGAGGCTGCCCGCACACTTAAGAAAGAACACATCTACCAAGCCGCCATGTTGGATCCCCACACCGGCAGTGAGCTGGATATTGATACCATTAAAAAGATGGTGGACGATCTGATTGCTACCCACGGTAGTTGGTTACCCGAATACCACTAAAACAAAAAAATATCCGGTTCGTACGAACCGTATATTTTTTTACTTATTTTACTTCAGCCGTTTCGGGGGCAATGATCACATCGTCGGAGGGGCTTGCTTCTGCCTCTGCTTGGATTTCGGGATCAAAGGAATACATGGGCTTTTCATCCTTACCCTTAAGCTTGCGGTTGATATAGTTGCGGGTAATCTTAAATACCAGCGGGCTGAGCATTACCACAGCAATCAGGTTGGGGATCATCATCAGGCCATTAAAGGTATCGGAAATATCCCAGGCCAAAGAGGAGGTCATTACTGCGCCGGATACGATCATCAGCACAAAGATCACTTTGTATACCTTTACACCCTTTGTGCCGAAGAGGTACTCCACAGCCTTGGAACCGTATTGGGACCAGCCCAAAACGGTGGTGAAGGCAAACAGCAACATGGCAATGGCAATAAACCATTCGCCTGCCTGACCGTAAATATTACCAAAGGCTTCGCTGATCAGGGTTGCATCACTAACACCCTTGTTTACCACACCGGTATCCAAATTGATAAAGCCGGAGGTGAGAGCGATCAGAGCGGTCATGGTACAAACGATCATGGTATCAAAGAATACTTCAAAGATCCCCCACATACCCTGCTTTACAGGTTCCTTAACGTTGGAGGAGGAGTGCACCATTACGGAAGAACCAAGGCCTGCTTCGTTGGAGAAAACGCCACGCTTACAACCTTGTACAATTACCATTTTCAAGGCTGCACCGGCCGCACCGCCTGCCAACGCCTTTACGCCCAATGCGTGGGTAAAGATAGATTTAAAGGCAGGAAGGATCAGCTCGTAGTTGATGCCCACGGCGATCAAGCCAAACACCACATAAGCGATTGCCATAAAGGGAACCACACGCTCGGCAACGGATGCAATTCTTTGCAGACCGCCGATAATGATCAGCGCACCGATCACCAGCAGTACCAAGCCGATGATTAGGTTGATCATGTTCACATTGCCAATGGTCCAATCCACATTGGAGAAAAATGCAGATTCCATATTCAGGGTGATCTTATTGACCTGACCCATGTTACCGATACCAAAGGATGCCAGGATGGCAAAGATGGCAAACAGCACAGCCAAAACGGTGGCGGGCCATTTCATTCCCTTGATCTTACCCATACCGTCTTTTAAGTAGTACATAGCGCCGCCGGACCATTCGCCGTCTTTATTCTTACGGCGGAAGAAGATACCCAACACATTTTCGGAATAGTTGGTCATCATCCCCAGGAATGCGGCAACCCACATCCACAGCACAGCGCCGGGACCGCCGATGCAGATAGCGGCTGCCACACCGGCGATATTGCCGGTACCCACGGTAGCTGCCAAAGCTGTACATAGCGCCTGGAACTGGCTGATAGACTTTTTATCGGTCTTTTTGGTGGAGGTGTTATCCTTTTTGAAGATGGTCATGATGGTATTCTTCCACCAATGACGCAGGTGGGTGATCTGGAACAAACCGGTTACGGCAGTCATGATCACGCCGGCGATCAACAACAGGTACAGACCGAAATCGGTCCAGATCCAACTGTTAATTGCATTGTTGATCTCTGTTACTTTTTCTACAAATGCGTTCACTATAAAAACCCCTTTCTAACGCAAATAAAAACAGACCGCTTTTCATAAAAAGCGGCCTGCAAAAATCAAAAGATTCATCATGAATAATCTTTGTCCTTTTGCCTGAGAGTTTCGCCTTTTACGCTTGCCCCTTCGGCACCCAATTAAATGGGATTCTCCAAAGTTCTATCCCCTTACAGTCTTCCTGCAAGGATCAACTAGATATTCTGTTTTTTAAAATGATGAAGAAATTATAACAGAGTTATTTTAGAAAATCAAGTGGTTTTTTAAAAAAATTTTAACCTTTTACTGCGCCGGATACCACGCCTTTAATAATTTGCTTTTGGCAGGCGGCATAAAAGATCACAATGGGAATGATCGCCAGGGTTAAAAGAGCCATGAATGCACCGTAGTCCACGGTTCCGTAGCTATCTGTCATGGCAGATTGGATTGCCATGGGAATAGTATAATACCCTCTGGTTTTATCCAACACCAAGGTGGGCAGCAAATAATCGTTCCAGATCCACATAGTTTGGAGGATTGCCACCGAGATATAGGTGGGCTTCATTACCGGCAGGACCACCCGAAAAAAGGTGGATATAGGGTTACAACCGTCGATCATGGCTGCCTCTTCGATGGAAAGAGGGATGGATTTCACAAAACCGGTGAACATAAACACCGCCAAGCCCGCACCAAAGCCTAAATACACCAGGGGAATCGTCCAGGGAGAGGTGAGATTAAGCTGATCGGCAATATAAGGCAGCGTAAACATCACCATTTGGAACGGCACTGCCATGGAAAACACAAACAAGAAGTATACCCCGCGGCAAAACCTCCCCCCTACCCGATTGATATACCATGCCGCCATGGAAGTGCACAGCAGAATCAGCACCACCGAAAGCACTGTAACGATCAGGCTATAACCGATAGAACTGAAAAAATCGATGGAAGTGATTCCCCGCAAGTAGTTTTGAAAGCCTGTAAAAGTATCCCGGGTGGGAAACATAAACACATGATTGGTGATCGCCTCTTTTTCCTTAAAGGAATTAAAGAGTAATACGATCAGCGGGAAAATATACAGCGCACATACCACTGTAAACAGCACTGTAAGAGCGTGGTTTCTGCGTTTTTCCATTATTGCTGCACCTCCTTGCTATGGGTACTGCGCAGTTGGAGCAAGGCGATTGCCGCCACGATCAGGAAAAAGATCACTGCCATTGCCTGAGCTGTGCCGTGAGCTTTTGGCGTGGTACCGTAAGTGTTGCGAATAGTCATCGCCAGCATTTCTGTGAGCCGCCCAGGCTTACCATCGGTCAGCGCCAGGTTTTGGTCGAAAAGTTTAAAGGAATTGGTCAGCGTTAAAAAGGTACAAATGGTGATGGAAGGCATCACCATAGGCAATGTTACATGGCGCAGGGACTGCCAACGGTTTGCACCGTCGATACGGGATGCCTCCACCAACTCTTCCGGCACCGATTGCAGGCCGGAGATATAAATGATCATCATATAGCCGATCTGTTGCCATGCCAATACTACCACCAAACTCCAAAAGCCAAAGGTGGCGCTATAACTGAGATCCTTCCCAAAAAGGGGAATGAGTACGCCGTAGTTAATGATCATTTTCCAAATATAACCCAACACAATACCGCCGATAAGGTTGGGCATAAAAAACACGGTACGAAAAAGGTTGGTGCCTCGAATCCCCCGCGTAAGTGCCAGAGCAACCATAAATGCCAGCACGTTGATCAGCAACACCGAAACCAACGTAAACAGCGAGGTAAACCCAAAGGAATACCAAAACTGGCTATCGCCGGTAAATACACGGGCATAATTGGCAAACCCCACAAAGGTAGGGCTCTCAATGGTGGCATATTCGCAAAAGGAAAGATACAATCCCATAAAAAAGGGCAGCACAAACCCCACGAAAAATGCAAAAAGAGTAGGCAACAGAAATAGGGGAAACCATTTTTTTAATGTTTTAGGGGTCATTGTGTCTTTCCTTTCTTTAGGATCAATGGGCGGCGTCGTATTCGGTTTTCCAGCCTTCTACAAAGGCAGTTTCAACCTTTTTCCAAAGTTCGTCGGTCTGACCGCCCTGGGCATATGCCAGCAGTGCGGCGCCCACATCATCTTTCCAGCGGTCGCTGGGGATGGTGGCAAAGTTCCAGGATACCGGATCCAAGCTGGAATTCAAAAAATCGTTTGCTTGCACATTTAGCGGATTGGTGGAGGTAACCGCCTTTTTAAAGGGAATGGTAAAGCCCATTTCCTCTGCCAGATCTTCGGTGCCGGTTTCGCTGGTAACTACCCAATTTAAAAAGTCGAGGGTTGCCTGAATATTGGCTTCGCCGGCATTTTTATTCACACACCAATAGTTTTCGCTACCGGTGGCAAGACCTTGCCCCTCTTCCCCTTCTGCACCGATATAAATGGGCATGATCCCCACATTGTCTTCCCCGATCTTTTCGCTCATCTCCTCGCTCCAAGCCCAGGTGCCGTTTTGATAAAACACCGCTTCGCCGTTATTGAATTCGCTTGCCGCCTCATCGGCAGTTTTTACACCAATTTCGGCGGGAGCACAGGTAGCATTATTCAAATACAGATCCCAGATCTGCCGGTATTCCTTTAAATAGGTGCCCTTGATCTCGTTGGCAGAGGTGATCCCGCTGTCTTTATATTCATAATAGATGGGCAAATTGGCAAGATGGGTCTTAAAACGCCAATCGGAAGAGGAGTCCATGCCCGCCGAGGTGAAAGCGCCTTTAATCTCCAGTTGATCCTTTTTGCTTTGAATATCCTCTACCAATTTTTTAAAAGAGGCAAAATTGTTCACCTGGTCCATAGAGGTGATCTTAGCATCCTCCATGTTGAAATACTCGTCTAAAATTTCTTTATTATAAATGATGCCGTAAGTTTCCAATACATAGGCAATTCCTAAAACCTTGCTGCCGTCTTTTAAAGCAAAATCCTCGTCGGTTAGTTGGCGATACACCTCCGAACCGGAAAGATCATAGCAATAATCCTTCCAACTTTCCAGCCCCACCGGACCGTTCACTTGAAACAGAGTGGGAGCATTGGATTTTACGATCTCGGCAGAAAGGGTATCCTCGTAATCGCCGGAGGCTGCCGTAACCACCGTTACCTTTACACCGGTTTCATCGGTATACTCCCGTGCCAAGGCTTTCCATGCCGCATCCTGCTCCGGCTTAAAATTCAAATAGTAAACCGCACCGGTATCTCCGCCACGGGCGCACCCGCTCAGTAATCCGCAGCAGAGGAGCAGTGCGCAAACAAAAGTGATAAATCGTTTCATTGTTTTTTCCTCCTGATAGATTTCTTTTACTATTTTGGGTTGGATAGAGGAAGAATATACTGATTTTATTAAAAAAAGCCAACCTTTCTAACGGAAAGGTTGGCTTTCAGCGTGTCAAAGAACACTGCTTTGCCATCTTTGACACGCTGATGAGACTCTCAAAAATGTTTCCGAATTCGTCAAACCGGTCTCGTCGGCGTAC
>JAZSRD010000093.1:0-4506 GCA_045538295.1 Eubacteriales bacterium | reverse complement strand
CATGATTGCCTGGGCTTCTTCATCGCAACGGAACTCCACTTGGGAAAGCCGCTCTTTCAGCCGAGGTAAAAATTCCTTGATGATATTTCGATGCACCAGGCAGACCTCAGCCGCATTGCACACCGAAGGGCGGCTGGTTTTAGCATTTTCAATAATATTCAACGCCTTTTCAAAGTCGGCAGTTTCATCCACATAAATATGGCAGATCCCGGTGCCGGTTTGGATCACCGGAACTTTAGCGCCCTCCAGGCAGGCATTGATCAAGCCGGGGCCGCCTCGGGGGATCAAAAGATCCACATAGCCCACCGCTTCCATTAGTTCCCGGGCGCTCCCACGGGTGGTATCCTCAATCAGTTGTACCCCATCGGCGGGCAAGCCAACATCCTCCAAGCCCTGCCGCAGGGCATCGGTAATGGCTTTGGCAGAGCGCCATGCCTCCTTGCCGCTGCGCAAGATGCACACATTGCCGCTTTTAAAAGCTAATGCCGCCGCATCACTGGTTACATTGGGACGGCTTTCGTATATGATCGCCACCACCCCCATGGGAACAGCGGTCTTTTCGATCACCATACCGTTGGGGCGCTCCACCCGCTCCAGCACGGCGCCCACCGGATCCGGCAGAGCAATCACGTCCCGAATGCCCTTTGCCATATCGGCGATCCTCTCCTCGCTCAAGCGCAGGCGATCCTGCATCACCACCGTCATGGTGTTACCGTAATGCTCCAGATCGGCGGCGTTTGCCATAAGGATGGCGGGCGTTGCCTGCTCCAGGCGAGCTGCCATGGCTGCCAGCGCCTTGTTTCTATCTGCCGTTTCCAATACTGCCAACTGCTTTCGGGCAGCAACGGCGTTTTGTAAAATTTCCTTTGTTGTCATTATTATTTCCCTTTAAAGAGTGTTCCTATCGGTTTGCCCTCTAAAATATCGTAAAGGATCTCCGGATCGTCCCCGTTGGCAATTACGGTGGAAATTCCTTTTTTCATGCACAACTCTGCAGCGTGCAGTTTGGTTGCCATACCGCCGGTGCCCAATGCTGAGCCCTTGCCCCCGGCAGATGCCAGCAGCTCGGAGGTGATCTCCTCCACCATCGGCACCAGGGTTGCATCGGGATTGGTGCGGGGATCGGCGGTATATAAACCGTCGATGTCGGTGAGCAAAATGAGCAGTTCCGCATCGGCGCCCCCTGCCACAATAGCGCCCAAGGTATCGTTATCTCCCACTGCGATCTCGGCAGTGGAAACGGTATCATTTTCGTTGATGATAGGCAGAGCATTCAGTTCCAGTAAACGGTGCAGGGTGTTACGGAAATTTTCGTAACGGTCGGCATGGTTCATATCCTCTCCGGTGATCAGGATCTGTGCCACCGTGTGATTATATTGAGAAAACAGCCGATCGTAAGTATACATCAGCTCACACTGCCCCACGGCAGCCGCCGCCTGCTTGGTGGGCATATCGCTTGGGCGGCCATTCAAAGAAAGCTTTCCAACGCCCATACCAATGGCGCCGGAAGATACCAAAATCAGTTCGTGGCCTGCATTTTTCAGATCGCTCAACACCCGGCAAAGGATCTCCACATGGCGGATATTCAGATTTCCTGTTTTATGGGTAAGGGTAGAGGTGCCTACCTTCACAACAACACGCATTTTGATGACCTTTCTTAAAAAAGTATATAGATAATTTTATTATATTATAGATTTTATCTATTTGCAATCATTTTTATAAAAAATACCCTGCCCCGGTTGTGCTTTCTACAACCGGGGCAGGGTGGAAATTAATTAAATTGCATATTATAAAGTTCTGCGTAGATTCCGTTCTTTTCCAAAAGTTCTTGATGGTTGCCCTCTTCGGCGATCCCCTCTTCGGTGAGCACCAGGATCCGCTCCGCATTCCGAATGGTGGAAAGGCGGTGGGCGATCACGAAGGTGGTGCGGTTTTCCGCCAGTTTTTCCAGACTTTCCTGCACCACTCGCTCGCTTTCATTATCCAAGGCAGAGGTGGCTTCGTCAAAGATCAAGATGGGGGGATTTTTCAAGAACACCCGGGCAATGGAAAGGCGTTGCTTTTGCCCGCCGGAAAGCTTTACGCCCCGCTGACCGATGTCGGTATCGTAGCCGTTGGGCAACATTTCAATAAAACTGTGGGCGTTGGCTTTTTTCGCCGCCTCAATGATCTCTTCATCGGTGGCATCGGGCCGCCCGTAACGGATATTTTCCATTACCGTGCCGGCAAAAAGATACACATCCTGCTGTACCACGCCGATCTGATCCCGCAGCCCTTTTAGGGTATAGCCCCGAATATCCTTACCATCTACCAAAATTTCGCCGTCTGTTACTTCATAAAAACGGGGGATCAGGCTACAAAGGGTGCTTTTTCCGGCACCGGATTCCCCCACCAGCGCCACATATTCCCCGGCTTTTACCTCTAAACTCACCCGGGAGAGCACTGTTTTTTCATGCTCCGGATAGTGGAAAGAAACCTCCCGGAATGCCACATCCCCTTTAAAGCGGGGCGGTTCCACCGCATGGGGCAGATCTTGGATCTCCACCTCCACATCCATCATTTCCCTAAAGCGGGCAAAGGCGGTAGCGCCGTTTTGGAACTGCTCGGTAAAGTTGATCAGTTTACGCACCGGCTCGGTAAAGTTATTGATATACAACATAAAGGTGATCAGATCGGTGGCATTCAGTTGATTTTGAGAGATCAAAATGGCACCCACCACGATCACCGCAACGGTAATAAAGGTGGTAAAAGCGCCCAACCCGGAATGGAAGGTGCCCATGCACCGATAGGCGTAACGCTTGGCATCCAGCAGTCGATCGTTGGAAACTTTAAATTTTTCCTGCTCTACCTTCTCGTTGGCAAAGGATTTTACCACCCGAATGCCGGAAAGGTTATCCTCCATGCCGGCGTTAAATTCACCCATGCGCACCCGGTTTTGCTTGAACGCCGCTTTCATTTTTCGGTTGCAATAGCCGGCGTAAAGGATCATTAGCGGCAGGATCAGCAACGCCACCAAAGCCAGTTTCCAGCTCACGGTCATCATAATGATCAGGGAGCCTGCCAGTTTGATGATCGAGATAAACAGATCCTCCGGTCCATGGTGGGCAAGCTCCGCAATATCGAACAGATCGTTGCCGATCCTGCTCATCAGCTGCCCTACCTTTTGGTTATCGTAAAAGCTAAAGGAGAGCCGCTGATAATGGCAAAAGAGTTCTTCCCGCATGGCATATTCCATTTTAGCGCCCATAATGTGACCGTAATAGGCGGTAAAAAAGTTGCAATACGCCTCCAGCCCGATCAATGCCAGCATCCCTGCCGCCATCATAAGGATCAGCCGCAAAGCCTCATCGGCGGGGCGCAGAATGTAATCTCCAGTGATCTTACGCACCATTAGCGGCAGGATCAAAACAACCGCCGCACTGAGCACAGCAAAGAACATATCCGACCAAAATAATTTTTTATGGGGTTTATAGTATGGTATAAATTTTTTGATCACGCTTTTAACTCCTTGATCCGCTCCCGATAATCGGGCAGTATTTTTTCAATCTCACAATAAAACGCCGGGCTGTGGTTATGATGCAAAATGTGCGCCAACTCGTGCACCACAACGTAATCAATGGCGGCCTCGCTCTTTTCCATTAAAAATAACGAAAAGCAAATATTATTCTTTCCGCTGCAGCTGCCAAAGCGGGTGCGGGCAGCGGTGATCTTTACCGATCGGGGCGCCACCCCCATCAACGGGGCATAGTATGCTACCCGCTTCGGAATATAATCCTTTGCCTTGGTGCGCAGTGCTTCGATCTCTAAAGGCGTGTATTCCTTAGGCGGTTGGAACTCTGCCAGATGGCGGTTGATCCACCCTTGATGCTTTTCAATAAACCGCCGGATCACCCGGTCCGAACAATAAAAAGGCGCTCGCACCTCCACCTCCCCTTGGCGGTTAATAGAGAGGGATAATGTTTTTCGGTTACTTCTGATAATATTCATGCTTTTATTGTACCACCTATTCTTTTATTGTGCAATAAAAAAACCGCCCTTTTAGGCGGATTTGGATCTAATTGCATAGGATGAGAACAATAATCCGAACCTGTTTTATTGATGACCTTTTTCAGGCCCAGGGAGATCAGCAGCCGGATGATGGCGGTGCCTGCGGCGCCGGCGCCCGAGGTCACCACCCGGATGTCCTCCAGTTTTTTGCCCACCACCTTGAGGGCGTTGATGAGACCCGCCAGGGTGATGACGGCGGTGCCGTGCTGGTCGTCGTGGAAGATGGGGATGTCGCAGCGCTGCTTCAGCTTGCGCTCGATCTCAAAGCACCGGGGGGCGGAGATGTCCTCCAGATTGATGCCGCCGAAGGAACCGGCCAGCAGAGCCACCGTGTTGACGATGTCGTCCACGTCCTTGGAGCGGATGCACAGGGGCACGGCGTCCACGCCGCCGAAGGCCTTGAACAGGGCGCACTTGCCCTCCATCACGGGCATGCCGGCCTCGGGGCCGATGTCACCC
>JAZSRD010000087.1:0-1864 GCA_045538295.1 Eubacteriales bacterium | reverse complement strand
TTGATGTAGCACAGTCAAAGTTGAAGTCAAAATCTTCGTCAGTGGGAACGCCGAGAGTAAAGGGGTTAGTACCGAACATGCCTTCAACACCAAAGGTAGGAGCAACAGTGGGGCGGGCGTTGGTGCCGGTAAGGCCAATGCAGCCCTCTTTGGCAGCCATAGAGGTGTAGTAGCCTGCAATTCCGTAGTGGCAGGAATTACGTACAACTACCATACCCATGCCGTATTCTTTTGCTTTTTCAATAGCCATCTTCATGGCTTTGTAGCCAATTACCTGGCCCATGCCGTCGTGACCGTCCACAACTGCGGTGGTGGGGGTTTCTTTAACGATCTCAAAGTTGGTTACGGGATTTTGAATGCCTGCCTTGATCCGATCCAGATAAACAGGCTTAAAGCGGTTTACACCGTGGGATTCAATGCCCCGCTTATCGGATTCCAGCAGAACATCTGCGCAGATCTTGGCATCCTCTTCGGGAATACCGTAGCCCTTGAATGCGTCGATCACAAAGTTTGTGATCATGTCCCAGTTCACAATGTTGGTTTTTGCCATGGTTTTTTCCTCCTAATTTTTTGAGTATGAAATTAAAAAAAGTGCACGCCAAAAAGAAAGGGTAAGCCCTCTCTTTTTACGTGCACTCTCAAAAATCTCATGTGCTCATATTTTATTAATTAAATTATAATCACTCTGTAGATTTTTGTCAATACTAAATTATATAAAAAATAACGCTGATAAATTGCAGAACACTGCCCAATACCACAAACAGATGAAACACCGAATGCAGATAGCGCACGGGCCGCTTGCTGCAGGCGGCAACCCCATAGAAAATGGCACCTACCGTGTAGGCAACGCCACCCGCCAGCATCCAGAATAATCCCTGCTGCCCCAAGGCCTCAATACAGGTTTTTCCGGTAAAGATAATGCACCAACCAAGGAGTAGGTAAAGCACCATGGAAAGCTTGTTGTATTTTTTTAGATCGATGGCGTTCAGCACGATCCCCAGGGCAGAGAGCCCCCACACTGCACCGAATACCGCCCAGCCCGCTATAGGGTCTACCGGGCGAATGGCTGATAAAGCCACCGGGGTATAGGTGCCGGCGATCAGAATAAAGATGGTGCAGTGGTCAATGATCTGAAACACCTTTTTTGCCATGGGCGGCTTTAGCCCATGGTAGAGGCTGGACATGGTATACAGCACAATCATGGAAATGCCGTAAATAAAAGCACTTACCACCTCGTATGCACTGCCCGCCCAAAAGGCCTTGGCCACGCAGGCGGCACAGGCAATTACGCCAAACCCTCCGCCCACAATGTGGGATACCATATTAAATATTTCCTCGCCCCGGGTATAGTCCGGCAGGTGTCGATCTTTTAATTTAATGCGCTTCATGGGAAAACTCCTTAATATTCTGCTTTAAGGCAGGTTCAGATTACTCGTGTCACCTTAAGCGAAATCTTTTTTTCTGCAGAGGAAATCACTATGGAAAAATTTCAGGTAAGTGGGATGTCCTGCGCCGCCTGCGTCGCCCACGTCGAAAAAGCGGTGAGCGCCGTGACGGGCGTCCGATCGGTTGCGGTGAACCTTCTCACCCAATCCATGACGGTGGAGTACGACCCACCGGCCACCGCCGACGCCATCGTCGCGGCGGTAACCGCTATCGGCTACGGCGCCGTTCCCGAAAACTCCCCCCGAAAACAAATTGCCGCTGTCGATGAGGTTGCCTTGCTGGTGCGGCGGTTGATCGCATCGTTGGCGCTGTTGTTGCCGCTGATGTATCTCTCGATGGGAGTCGGAATGTGGGGCTGGCCTGCGCCCGATTTCTTGCACTTGGTCGTTGTGAACGGCAGTGTACAGCTGGTGCTGAC
>JAZSRD010000010.1:0-8618 GCA_045538295.1 Eubacteriales bacterium | reverse complement strand
CTGTCGCCTTACAAAAATGAACGCAAGCAAGGCGAGAAAAGGGGGCAAGAGAAACCGTAACAGGTTCAACTCTTGTCACTCTAAGGTGAAAAGAGTTGAACTCGTCACCCTATGGGAAAAATGTCAATTGCATTGCTCCTTGGAATATGTTACAATGAGGCCGAGGTGATTTTATGATCCGTAGATCGATCTGTTATATAATCGGAGGCGTACTCTTTTTAAACGGCGCCGTTTTGTTGCTGATCTCCAACATTAACGTGGGCTATCTTGCCATGGTGGGGCTGGGAGTTCTACTCCTGCTGTTGGGGCTCTTTTACTCCAAGATCCCCCGGTGGATCAAGGGTGTATTTGTTGCCGGGCTTGCGGTGTGGTTTGGCTTTGCCGCCGTTCTATACGGTTATGGTTGGGCAGATACGGTGAATTATCGGGAGGACGCTGTTATTGTGCTGGGCGCCGGATTGAAAGGGGATCGCCCCAGCAAGATCTTGCGCACCCGCCTGGATGAGGCGGTGGAATATCACCGGCAAAATCCCGATGCGGTTATGGTGGTAAGCGGCGGGCAGGGTCCCCAAGAAACCATCTCGGAAGCCGATGCCATGGCACGTTATTTAATCGCCGCCGGCGTGCCGGAGGAGCAGATCCTAAAGGAGGATCGTTCCACCAGCACTTTTGAGAATTTTTCCTTTTCCAAGGCTCTTTTGGATGAAAAATTAGGGGAAGAATACAGTGTAGCTTTTGTGTCCAACGATTTTCATATTCTGCGTGCCAAAGGTATTGCAAAGCAGGTGGGGTATGGAAAAACAACCCATTTTCACAGCAATACTCCCTGGTACAATGTGTTTTCCTCGGGGCTGCGGGAATGCCTGGCCTTGGTGAAATTTTGGGTCTTTAAAAATTAAGACTCCCGCATTAGTTCATTTTGTTTTTTATATTGCAGCGGTGTTTGCCCAAACTCCTTTTTAAACAGGGTGATAAACTGGGAAACATCGGTAAAGCCGCATTCGGCGGCGGTGCCGGAAACGTTGTACCCTTGTTGCAACAGCTTGGCACCGTGGGAAAGCCGTTTTTGCCGAATGTACTCTGTGGGGGTTAGCCCCAAATGTTTTTTAAACATCCGTTCCAGCGTGTTAACGCTGATAAAGGATTCCTGTGCCAGCGTCTCTACCCGAAGAGATGCGGAAAAGGAACTATTTACTATATGGAGAGCATGGTGCAGCTCCGGCGGCAGATTTTTGCCGATTTTCTCCTTCTGCCCGCCCTCGTTTAGCAGGGAGAGCAGGGTAAAGAAGTTGCGGTATTCGGTTAAGGGAGAAGGATTTTTGGTTTCCGCCATGGTGCGGCAAAGATCCAGCAGCTGCTCTGTTTGCTCCTCCGGCAGGGTGATCAGGTTTTCTTTTCCCGCTGTGCGATTAAAAAAGAACTCCAGCAACGGCTCGTTGCCCCGGCAGGAAAAAAGGATCCAAAAATGCTCGTGGGGCGAAAAATCGTGATAGATACAATGATGATATTCAAAAGGACGGGTGATGATCACACTGCCCCGCTGTATGGGGTACAGTTGTCCCTCCACCATAAAGGATACATTCCCGGACACATTCACATAGATTTCGCATTGGTCGTGTATATGGGAGGTGGAGCGATCCTTTATCACTCCATTCAAATAGGAGATGGAAAAGCCAAAGGCCTCTATGGGGTGAAAATGAATGGATTTTTTTTGCATAATGTACCTCCCGTCGTCGTCGTGGTGATTATAACATATTTTTTGGTGAATAAGCAATAGAAATATGGAAATTTATATGATACAATCAAAACAAATAGAAGAAAGGAGATGTTTTGATGGAATCATACATCATGTTATTTTTATCGGCAATATTACTGGCAGTAGATTTTTTGATTGCCAAACTGTATCAAAAAGGAGAGGGAAGTTCTCCGGAGAAGGTGCTTCGTTTTAATTTTTTTATCGGGCTTTTTTCGGTGGTGATCCTCTTCTTCATCAATGGGTGCAAATTTGAATTTACTTGGTTCTCCGGCGTTTTAGCGTTGGCGATGACCGGGCTTGCACTTTTGTATACCTTGGTGGGCTTTCAAATTTTGGCGGCAGGAAACACCGCCTACTATTCCTTCTTTTTGATGACCGGCGGTATGACAGTGCCTTACGTGTGGGGGCTGTTGTTTTTAGATGAGCCCTTTTCCTGGCTACGCATGGCGGGCTTGGCGGTCATTATAGGCTCTGCCTTTTTCATTTATGCGGGCAAGCAAAAACTCTCCGGTAAGGTCGTTGCCATGTGCGGCACTATCTTTTTGCTGAACGGCTTTGTGAGCGTGATCTCCAAAGAGCATCAGATCAGTAATATTGCGGTATCTTCGGCAGCTTATGTAATGTTGACCTCCATGGTAAAGGTGTTGCTTTGCGGCGCGATTCTGCTGGGGTATCGCTTTAAGGGAAAGCAGAATTCACCTAAAGAAAAAATGGGGTATAACTCGTTATTATTGCTGGCGGCATCGGCGTTGGTGAGCGGGCTTTCTTATCTGCTCCAGTTAAATGGTGCGGCAAAACTGCCTGCCACGGTGCTGTTTCCCGTTGTTACCGGCGGCAGTATTGTGTTTACGGTGGCGGCCGGTTGGATCTTTTTAAAAGAAAAGCCCACAAAACAGTTAATGCTTGGCGTATTACTGTGTGTGGTGGGTACTTGTTTGTTTTTATAGGGAGGGCTTATGAAAGAGTTTTTTGATGTGTATTATCAACCCGGGGAGAATCCGGTATTTAGCTATCGCAGCGGGCTGATGGTTTACGAAGAGGTGTTGTATAACGGCGCTCTTGTGGCAGGCGGGTGGAACACCGCAGGGTATCCCTTGAACGTGCTTTCCAACTGCAACACCCGGGTAAAACCCCAAAACTATAGCGAGCCTTTTGCTTTTCAGCTGGAGGTAAACGGGCAATGCGTGGCCTATGGCCTGAAGCTGGTAGACTTTACCACCGAAAAAACAGAAAAAGATCTGCACGCAGTGGTAACCCTGGAGCACACCCGGGTGCCGGTGCGAATCAAGGTGCACACTCTGCTAGACGGCACCCAGATGTTTACCCGCTGGCTGGAGGTGGAAAACCTTTCGGCAGAGCCCCTTAACATCAGCCGTATGGTATTGCTGGGCGGTGGCATGGAAACACGGCCGGCAGTGGACCGGGAGAATAAATATGTGATGGGCAGTTTTGATCGCAACGAATGGGCCTACGAGGGGCAGTTTGCCTGGAGCCCGGTGCAGCCGGGCTATACCGCTATCGATACCCGCTTTCGCAGGGATCGGTATCGCCACCCCTTGCTCTTTTTAAAGAACGAGACCACCGGTATTTTGTGGTTTGCACAAATTGGCTGGAGCGGCGGTTGCCGTTTTGGCGTTGATCTGAACCGGCAACGGAGCGCGAAAAGCCATGGCTTGATCCAGGATCTTCTTTCCTTCTCTGCCGAGGTTACCGGCTATAGCCCCTTATTGGCACTTCGTCCGGGAGAGACCTATTCCTTACCGGAGGTTTATATGGGTGCTGTGCAGGGGGATCTGGACGATGCGGTAAACTGCATGCATGATCATATCCGCAGATCGGTGTTGAATATGCCGGAGGCGGATCCTTCTGCTTGCCTGATCGGTTGCGGCATGGGTGCAGAGCACGATATGTCGGTGGAAACCAGCAAGGCCTTTATTGATCAGTTTGCCGAAATGGGTGGCGAGATCTTTATTATTGATGCCGGCTGGCAGAATCCCCCGGGAGAGGAAATGAAATGGGACAGATACAATGGCCGTAACCTGCCCGATGCAGATCGGTATCCCAATGGTATGAAGGAGCTTTCCGATTATTGCCATGCAAAGGGTATGAAGTTTGCCCTTTGGGTGGAGATCGAGCGGCTGGGTATTTTCTGCGAAAACTACGAAAAGCACCCCGAATGGCGAGCTAAAAATATCTACGGCGAACCGGATCCCGGCCTGATCAATATGGCAGACCCCGAAATTGCCGCATGGGCAGAGGAAGAGTTGGCACGGATCATTACCGAGTATAATATGGACCTGCTGCGGGTGGACTATAATATTAGATCTACCACCATGTTTAATGTGGGAGATACGGGCAGCGGAGTTCAGGAATGTCTGACCCAGCGGCATTACGATGCTGTTTATAAGATGTACCGCAACCTGAAAAAGCGGTTCCCCCATGTGATCTTTGAAAACTGCGCCAGTAGTGGCGGACGTATCGATCTGGGGATGATGAAAGCCTTTAACCATACCTGGGTTTCCGATTGGCAGGTAATGCCCCGCTCCATCTCTATTACCAATGGCATGACCATGGCTCTGCCCCCTGAGCGGGTGGATCGGCTGTTTGCCGGCATGGGCTGCCACGAGGTTGGGGGCTTGGATGCCCATATGCGCAATACCATGCTGGGCCATATGTCCCTGAATGTGATCATGCCTGCCACCGCAACCACCAATACGGCACAAATGGGCTTTGTGCAGCACAGCGTGCAGGTTTATAAAGATTTTATCCGCCCCATTCTGCCGGGATGTAAGGTATATCATCACACCCCGGAGGTAAAGGAGCTTGCCGTGTTGGAGATCGCCAATGGCGGCAAGGGTGCCCTTACTGCCATTGCACTGGCGGGGCAGAAGGAACTTTCTGTTAAATTAAAGGGTGCGGCGCCCGGTAAAAAATATCGTGTTACCCTGGATAACACCGGTGCTTCCTTTGAAATAGACGGCAGGGAGCGGCTGGAACTTTCCTTGCCCGGCTCCTATACCTCTGAATTGGTATTATACGAAGAGATCAAGGATTAATCAATGGAGAAACAACGTTTTCAATACTATGCTATCGGGCATTCTTATCTAAAGCACGGTCCCTTTGAGGGATGGCAAACAACGGGTGCCTGGGGCATGGCGGCCACTGCGCCGGAAAAGGATTATTTTCACCGGTTGCAGGCATTGCTGCGGGAAAATTTCGATTGCAGCATCGAGGCTGTTGCCGAAAACCAGGCGGATTTTGAGCGGTTGTGCAAGCCGGGGGTCACTCGGCAGGAATATGAAAGCTCCGCTCCCTATCTGCACATGAAAGCCCAAATCGAGGCGTTCAAACCCAATGTGATCACCGTGTTTGTGGGTGCCAACTGTATTGGCAAGGAGCAGGCGGAAATGGAACTGTTCTACGATGTGCTGTATGGCATGGTAGCCGCCGCCAAACCATCCTGCGGTGTGGCGCTGGCGGTGCATTCCGCCACCTGGAGCCAAACCAAGGCGGAGGCCTCTGAAAAGATGGCAGAAAAGCATGGCCTGATTCCGGTGGATGTGCAGGAAGTGCACGCCAAAAAGCGGGAAGAAAATCCCTATTATGCCTTCGAGCAGTACCCGGATTATCAGGGCAAGGTGGAATTTCGTACCCACCCCGGGGATAAGGGGCATGAATATATAGCCCGCAGTATCTTCCGTGCACTAAAAGAAAATCTGCCCACCGGGGCAGAGGATGGCGTTCCTCTGGAAGAGGCAAAGCAGAGAAATCAAGGAAAAGCCCACACTCCCGGAAAATGGTATTTTGATCAGTTTAGCGATACCAACGATCTGGAGATCGGCGGATTTAACCTGCGGGTAGAAAACAGCGTGCTTAAATTAAGCGCCGCTGTGGATACCGGGCTGTCGGTAGGCGCCCAAGGCTTGGATCTGCCCTGCAAGCGGCTGCAAATAAAGGCGGCGGTGGAGGGAGATGCTAAAGAATTGCAGATTAAGGTTTACGGCGAGCAAGAACTTACCTTTACCGAAGAAATCAAAACCGCAGATATGGTGGGATATTGCTACCATATCGGGCAAAGAGTAACGGGGTTTCAGATTGCCCCCGATGGATTGGATTGCTGTATTAGTATTGATGAGATTATTTTGGAGAAGAAATAAAGATGAGAAGAATGTTCAACATGCGATTCCCGGAGGGACGAGCTAAAGCTCTTACCTTCAGCTACGATGATAATGTAATACAAAATGCCCGGTTGGTAGAGATTTTAAACAAGCACGGTATGAAGGGTACCTTTAACCTAAACAGCGGGATGTTTACAAGCCAGCCCAGACCCGGCGGCAGAACCATGCCGGTGGAAGAAATTCAGGCATTGTTTGCGGGCGGCCCCCACGAAGTGGCGGTGCATGGCTCCACTCATCCGTTTTTAGAGGCTCTGCCCCCGGCAGTGTGCACCTATGAGGTGCTGAAGGATCGGGAAGATTTAGAGCAGATGTTTGGCCACATTGTGCGGGGAATGGCGTACCCCATGGGAACGTTCAGCGATAGCGTGGTGGACTGCCTGAAAAGCTGCGGCATTGCCTATGCCCGCACCACCGTGAGTACCGAGCGGTTTGATCTGCCCACCGATTGGCTGCGCCTGCCTGCCACCTGCCACCATAATAATCCTCGGCTGATGGAATTGGCAAAAAAGTTTGCAACCAAAGAAATTAAGTGGCGCTCTGAACTGTTTTATCTGTGGGGCCATAGCTATGAGTTCGACGATAACGATAACTGGAACGTGATCGAGGAATTTACCGAGTATATGGCAGGCCGGGAAGAGGAGATCTGGTATGCTACCAACATCGAGATTTATGAATACATGGAGGATTACCGGCGGCTGATCTTTTCTGCAAACGGCTCCATGGTGCAAAACCCCACCAACCGAATTCTGTGGTTTAGTTTAAATGAGCTGATCTATTCTATTGCTCCCGGTGAAACGATAAAGCTTTAATAAAATACCACTCTATGGCGGCGCCCTCCATACGGAGGTTCCCGCCGGGGAGTGTTATTTTTAGTGTGGTCAGCCTCATACAAATATATAAAAAGATAAAAAAGGGGAAGCGTATGAAAAGAATATTAATGACCGCCGAGGGAGTACCCACACATTATTTTAACGCATTGAATGCTTGCGGTGCCGAAGGGATTTTGGCATCGGCAGAAACCGATCCCGCCGGGTTTGACGGATTGCTGCTTTGCGGGGGCGGAGATCCGGAGCCGGCGCTTTTTGGCGAAAAAAATCAGGGTAGCTATAGCATCTCCCGGGAGCGGGACCAACTGGAACTATCCTGTATCCACACATTTTTAAAAGCGGGAAAGCCGATCTTGGGGATCTGCCGGGGCAATCAAATTTTAAACGTGGCATTTGGCGGCACATTGATCCAGCATCTGCCCACTGCAAATAACCATATTGCGGCGGGGCGGGATCAATATCACCTGATCTATACCGAGGGGCTTTTGAAAAAACTTTACGGACGAAAGGTAACGGTAAACAGCAGCCACCACCAGGGCTTGGGACGGTTGGGCAGGGGCTTGCGTGCTATTGCCACTGCGCCGGACGGCGTGGTGGAGGCGATCGCCCATGAGCAGTTACCGGTGCTGGGGGTGCAGTTCCACCCGGAACGGATGGAACGGGGGTTACTGTTGTTTGAATACTTTTTGAAGCTTTGCGAAAGCACTTAATCCAAAGAAAGATCGTTGCACACCAGTTGAGCGAGAATGGCAATAAAATCTCCGTTGGCGGGCTTGCCGGTTTTTGGGCGGATCACATGACCGAAATGGGGAAACAAAAAGTTGATGTCGCCCCGTTCAAAAACCTGCTCCACTGCGGTGCGGATGCATCGCTCCACATTGGAGGAGGGTGTACGGTGGATCTGCCCCACTGCGGGATAAAGGCGGGAAACGATGTTTCGGAGCAAGGTGCGATCCTGAACCGCCAACTCCACCGCATCTAAAAGGTAATAAAAACCGTTGATGGTCATGGGCATGTGCATTTGGATCAAAAACTTTTTGGCACAGTTGCGCACCAGGGTTTCCGCAGTGGCGGGCTGATTCTGCCGAGTTCGCATCTTTAAAAACTTTTCCATCCTTTTTAAGCAAAAAGAAACGTCTAAGGGAGAGATGATAAACATATCACCGCCGTTGTTGAAAAAGCGGGTGGCGATCTCGTCGTTCTTTTGCTCGGAAACCACCAGCTTCACCAAGGGAAAATCCAACTCCCGCTCTAAAATATCGGTAATCTCATCACAGTTTAAGGTGGGCAAGAAGGGATCCATTACTAAAACGTTTGGCTTTAGCTTGCGTACCAGCTCTAAGGCGTCGGTTCCGCTGCTGCCGGTGGCCAAAATTTCGCAGCCAAAGGCGCTGAAATGACCCTTTGTATTTTTCAATGAATTGGAGCTTGATTGAATAATAACAAGTTTAAAACGCACGTGATCTCCCTTTTTTCATTTTTCTTGCTGTTGCAAGCAGTAAATGTCGAATAATTTTCTCGTCTGGGGCAAGTATAACACAAAAAGTGCTATAAAACAATACCCAAATGCCCCTAAATTGTCGAATGATGTCGAATAAGGGTTAAAATAAAGGAAATTCAGAGAAAAGAAAATTTTTTAATAAATATATTGACAATTCGGTAAAATAAGGGTATAATAATCAAGCGTTAAAAGAAGGCCCCTTGGTCAAGCGGCTAAGACGTCAGCCTCTCACGCTGAAATCGGGAGTTCGATTCTCCCAGGGGTCACCAATACATTCCTCCTTAGCTCAGTCGGTAGAGCATGCGGCTGTTAACCGCAGGGTCGTTGGTTCGAGTCCAACAGGGGGAGCCAGAAAA
>JAZSRD010000030.1:0-4952 GCA_045538295.1 Eubacteriales bacterium | reverse complement strand
CCTCGGCCAAGGGAGAGATCCTGGTTTGTGAGCAGGGCTCCGGTGTTGATTTTTCCGAGGAACTTGCTAAAAAGATCCTGCTGGAAAAGGAGATCGAGATCCTGATCGACCTGCACGACGGCGAGGCGGCTTCTACCGCATGGGGCTGTGACCTTACTTACGATTACGTGAAGATCAACGGCGATTACAGAACCTAAAAATACAGGCAGGGTTTCCCCCTGCCTTACTTTGCTAAAGGAGAAAAAGAAAAAATGGCTGTTTCTGTTACAAATGCACAGCGGGCAGAGATCCTTACCCAGGCACTGCCTTACATAAAAAAATACAATGGAAAGATCGTGGTGATCAAATACGGCGGCAACGCCATGATCAACGAGCAGTTAAAGGAGCAGGTGATGGAAGATATCGTGCTTCTTTCCCTGATCGGTGTAAAAGTGGTGCTGGTGCATGGCGGCGGTCCCGAGATTACCGAAACCATGAAAAAGGTGGGCAAGGAAAGCGTCTTTTTAGATGGGTTGCGGGTTACCGATAAGGAAACTGCCGAGATCGTGCAGATGGTGCTGGCAGGCAAGATCAACAAAGGTCTGGTTAATCTGCTGGAGGTAAAAGGCGGCCGCGCCATGGGTCTTTCCGGCATGGACGATCGAATGATCCTTTGCGAAATGAAGGACGAACGGTTGGGCTATGTGGGCAAGATCACCAAGGTAAATGTGACTCCTATTATGGATCTGCTGGAAAAGGGTTATATTCCCGTGGTGTCCACGGTGGGTTGCGACCGCCAGGGAAATGTGTATAACATTAATGCCGATACGGCGGCGGCTTATATTGCCGGCGCCATGGAAGCAGAATGCTTGATCACCCTTACCGATATTGCAGGCATTTTAAAGGATCAGAACGATCCTTCCACTTTGATCCCTGCCCTGGATATTAAAGAGGCACGGGAACTGTTTTCTACGGGGATCATCTCCGGCGGCATGATTCCCAAGGTGGAGTGTTGTATCGACGCCATTAAGCGAGGCGTGGGTAAAGTGTTTATTATGGATGGCAGAGTGCCCCATTCTATCCTGCTGGAAACTCTCACCGATGAGGGTGCCGGCACCATGGTAGTAGGAGAACGGAAAAAATGAGCATAAAAGAAAAAGACTCCCTGTATATTGCCAATACCTACGCCCGGTTCCCTTTGGAGATCGTGAAAGGGGAAGGTTCTCTGTTTTGGGATGAGCAGGGCAAGGAATATATCGACCTGGGCAGCGGCATTGCCGTGAACCTGCTGGGCGCCTGCGATGCCGGCTGGGTTCGGGCAGTGGAGGAGCAGTTGCATCAGGTGCAGCACACTTCCAACCTCTTTTATACCGCACCCCAGGTGAAGTTGGCAGAGCAGCTGTGCCTGCGCACCGGCATGAAAAAGGTGTTCTTTGGCAACAGCGGCGCCGAGGCTAATGAATGTGCCATTAAGGTGGCAAGAAAATACGCCGCTGCGAAAAAAGGTGAAGAATATAATATTATCATTACATTGGTAAACAGCTTCCACGGGCGTACCATTACCACCTTGGCCGCCACCGGGCAAGAGGTATTTCACCGTGATTTTAAACCCCTTACCGGCGGGTTTGTGCACGCCCCTGCAAACGATCTTGCGGCGGTGGAAGAATTGATTGCCGAATATAAGGTGGCCGCTATTATGGTGGAACCGGTGCAGGGGGAAGGCGGCGTGCTGCCGTTGACCGCTGAATTTTGCAAAGGGTTGCAAAAAATAGCCGATGAGCAGGATGTGCTGTTGATCATCGACGAGGTGCAGACCGGTAACGGACGCACCGGAAAATTATATGGTTATATGAACTTTGATCTGCACCCGGATGTGGTGACCACCGCCAAAGGCTTGGGCGGCGGTTTGCCCATTGGCGTGTGTATGATGGGAGAGCGGGCAGAGGCCGTGCTGACCCCCGGCTCCCATGGCTCCACCTTTGGCGGCAACCCTATTGCCGCGGCCGGCGCACTGCATATTTTGGAGCGGCTGGATGATGTGCTCCTTGCTGAAGTGCAGGAAAAATCTACTTATTTATTTAAAACCTTTACCGGTGCCCCGGGTATTAAAAGCGTTAGCGGCATGGGGCTGATGGTCGGGCTGGAAACGGAACGTCCCGCTGGAGAGATTATTGACCGTTGCCGAGAAATGGGCGTACTGGTGCTGAAAGCCAAGGATAAGGTGCGGTTGTTGCCGCCCCTTAACATCCCCATGGAGCTGCTGAAAAAAGCGGCAGAGATCATTTTAAAGGTTGCAAAGGAGAAATAAAATGAACATAAAAAACCGTCATTTTTTAAAGTTGCTGGACTATACTCCTGCTGAAATTCAGGGACTTTTGGATCTTGCTGCAGAACTGAAAGAAAAAAAGCAAAATCGGGTTCCCCATAAACTGTGTGAGGGAAAAAATATTGCCTTGATCTTTGAAAAGACCAGTACACGTACCCGTTGCAGTTTTGAGGTTGCCGCCTATGATCTGGGAATGGGCGTTACCTATCTGGATCCCACCGGTTCCCAGATCGGTAAAAAAGAAAGCATTGCCGATACCGCCCGGGTGTTGGGTAGAATTTACGATGGTATTGAATACCGTGGCTATGGGCAGGAGATCGTGGAAGAGCTGGCAAAGCATGCCGGGGTGCCGGTATGGAATGGCTTGACCAATGAGTTTCATCCCACCCAAATTCTGGCGGACTTTTTAACCATTCGGGAGCATTTTGGCAAACTGAAGGGCATCAAGTTGGTTTATTTAGGGGATGCCCGCTATAACATGGGTAACTCCCTGATGGTAGGTGCAGCGAAAATGGGCTTGCACTTTGTGGCGGCCGCACCCAAGGCGTATTGGCCGGAGGCGGCACTGATCGAAGAGTGCCAAAAAATTGCCGCTGAAACCGGCGCCATCCTTGAATTTAACGAAGATCCCAAAGCGGCAGTGCAGGGCGCCGATGTGCTTTATACCGATGTGTGGGTGTCTATGGGCGAGCCTGCCGAGGTGTGGGAGGAGCGGATCAAAGCCCTTTCTCCATATCAGGTGAACAGCGAGTTGATGCACATCGCCGGAGAAAAGGCGGTATTTATGCACTGCTTGCCCGCATTTCACGATCTAAATACCACCGTGGGAAAAGAGATCAGCGAAAAATTCGGCATTTCCGAAATGGAAGTAACCGACGAAGTGTTTGAAAGTGCCCAATCCATTGTGTTCGACGAAGCTGAAAACCGCATGCATACCATTAAAGCGGTAATGCTGGCCACCTTAAAAGAATTTTAGAATAAGAAGAGCTGTAAAAATCCTAAGATTTTTACAGCTCTTTTTTTATTTTTCTAAAAGTTTGTTGATGATCTGGTCGTGCAGATTTTCTAAAAATTCCTTGTTGCGGGGGAAATCCTTAAAGGTAATCTCCATGCCTGCAAGGTTGTTTACCCATTTTTTGGTTTCTTCCACCCCAATTTTTTTGGCAAGCATTTGCAGGAGAATGCGATCCTGAATTCCTTGGTAGAAAATAACGGTGCGAATGGATTCAATGGCTTCGTCTTTCCAGGGGTAAACAGAAAAAGCATCCCCGGCGGGGAAGGCTTGCAGGGCATCGGAGCAGGCATAGGGATCCAGGGCAAAGCGGGCACGGTCGGAATAATAAAAATTATAGCCCCAATGCAAGAATCCAAACATATCGGCCATAAAGAGTTGCACTCCTAAAATGCGGGTGCGGTAGGAGGGCATTGCCAAAAAGCGATTGCTTACCAGTTCTCCCTGGCTGCAGCAGTAATAGCACCACCGCTCCGGAATAGCTGTTTCCATAAAGGGCTCGATCTTGTTGGTGGCGCACACAGGAATGGAGATCAGCCCGTTGGTGTAAAACTCCACGTTGGAGAGGGCATCCAGAATCTTAAAATCCTTTAGATAGGGTTGCACAAAGGTTTTGGCAGCCAGATAATTTTGGTAATCCGGGCGCTCCGGCAGGGCACTGGGCTCATCGGAGATATGAAAATAGCAGCGGTCTGCAATGCCGTAGGCTTTCAGTTCTGCAGTGAGTGCCGGCAGAAATTGGGAGAGGAAGTTTTTGTAAAGGTCGCTCATAGCCTCCACGTGCCAGCCGAATTCCTTTACCGGCTTCCCATCGATCTCCACCACAATCTTGGGGCAGGCACACACGCCCCATTGGGTAAAGAGGTGGGACATCTCAAAATATTCAATGCCGTATTTGCGGCAAAGATCCACCCACTTTTTTAAGAGGGTAAAATCGAATTCATATTTTTCGCCGGTCTTTTTGATCTGTACCAGCTGCATGGTAGGGCGCTCTGCACCAATCTCGGTGTCCAGAGGTGGGGTGAAAAGGGGGGTCAGCATCATGGTAATGCCGGTGCGGGCGGCGGTTTTAATGAAGTTTTCAATGAGCTTCCAATGGCGCTTGCTCATCATTTTTACATTGTAATGGGTGGCAATGCTATCGCAATGGAACCATTGGGTAAATACCAGGTCATTCTTTTTAATGGAAAGATCCTCCACCTGGACCATGGCTTTTACTGAGTATTTTTTCTCTTCTATGGTGAAGGTAAAGTAAAGGGGATAGGTGCCTGCAGGTTGCTCTGCCGGTATGTCAACCGTTACGAACAAAACGGTGGGGGAATACACCTGACAGTAAAAAAGTTCCTTTGATTTTAAAGGAAACAGAACATCCGGATAAAGACCGGGCTCTTTGGAGATGTAGTCGCTGTCGCTTCTTTCAGCGTAGGCTGCCAACGCCACCGGGATCTGACCGACTTGAGCCACCCGCACGGAGGAACGCAGGGGAGAACGCAGGGTGTAGTAACCTCTGGTACGGATATATCGGCCTTCCTTGGGGGGCTGATAATCGATGCGGATTTGAAAGGATACCCGCTCCCCTTTCAGGCAACGGAGAGAACCGATGGCTTGCTGGGCTTCGGCGGGATCGGTAAGCCG
>JAZSRD010000006.1:0-37431 GCA_045538295.1 Eubacteriales bacterium | reverse complement strand
CTCAAGATAAGACTTCCCATAGTGTAAACTAGTAAGATCCCTTGAAGACTACGAGGTTGATAGGTCAGGGGTGTAAGCATGGTAACATGTTTAGCTGACTGATACTAATAGATCGAGGGCTTGACCTTAATGGAATCTTCGAATGTAGCGTATTTCTTCTGTTCAGTTTTGAGAGTACAAAGTACTTTCAAAAGCGAGTGCGATTATGTGCTTGCAAAAAAAGTCGGTGTTGATTATGAGTTGGTCCCACCCGTTCCCATTCCGAACACGGTAGTTAAGCAACTTCATGCGGACAATACTTGGCTGGCGACGGCCCGGGAAGATACGTAATGCCGACATAAACAGAAAAGAGTCAAGGTCAGGAAATGGCTCTTGACTCTTTTCTAAATACACACCATTCGCTCAGTTGGCGATAGTGATATATGCACCTTTAGCTCAGTTGGTAGAGCAACTGACTCTTAATCAGTGGGTCCCGGGTTCGAGTCCCTGAAGGTGCACCAAAGAAAAGACCACCCAAATCTGGGTGGTCTTTTTTTAGCGCACCTTTTCTGCGAAAGCCAAGTTTTCTCAGAACGGCGAAAAACTTCGTGCAAAGCCCTCGTGTTTTCGCTCGCAGGGACCCGCAGGCTATGAAACCCTCCCCCGGAGGGTTTCATCTAACGCCTGCTACTGAAGGTGCACCAAAGAAAAGACCACCAAATGGTGGTCTTTTTTTAGTGCAACTTTTCTGAGAAAGCCAAGCTTTTTCAGAACGGCGAAAAACTTCGTGCAAAGCCCTTGTGTTTTCGCTCGCAGGGACCCGCAGGCTATGAAACCCTCCCCCGGAGCCTTTTACTTAACGCCTGCTACTGAAGATGCACCCAAAAAGCCCCCTGCTTGCAGGAGGGCCTTTTTGATGCAATTTTCTAAATAAGTTTTTATTTTACTGCTTCCTTATCTTGGAGTGTTTCCATCAGTTGGTCCACGGTAAGGGTAATATTGCTGGTTGTATGGTTATTGCTGTAATACCCATTTTCATCCGTAATTAGATACCCCAGTGAAGCGGTGGGGAAATAACCGGTACTTTCTTCATAACCGGTGTTGGAATATGTGAGCAATAAGATACAATCTTTCCCTACAGTTAGTTCATAAGGTTCTAATTTCTCTTGTAATACGGATGTATCGTCTTCGCCGTATAGAATCAAATCCGGACTTAATCCATCGCCATAGGTGGTTTTTACATGAATGGTTTGATTCTTATAAACACCTTTATAAACGCTTTCAATTTCAACAGTATAATCAGTAATTGCTTGATTCTGAATTTGATATCCGTTTTTGTCTTTGAGTGTGCCATCGGGATTGCTCATGACGACGCTGTTTTTTTGTGTAACAGTTCCTTTGATGATAAGATCAGACATATTAAGTAACTGGTCTTTTGTTAGGTGGGCCTCTGTTTTTGTAACAACAACGGTGTTTTTCTCGGTGTCTTTATTTGTGGGTTGGTTTTGTTTGCATGATGTTAAAGAAATGCAAAGGGATAATATTAAACAACAGCATAACCAGGTATTTAATCTTTTCATCGATCTGTTCCTTTCGGTTTGAGTTCGTACTTATTTACTAAAAGGATTTTTTAGAAGACGTTTTCTATATACTTTCAATAATTATATTATCATTATATCATTGTTTTTTTATTGCTGCAATTAGCATAATAAACAAGGATAAATGTAATATATTGCATTGTATCCAAAAGGTTATGGGGCCGTGTTTTTAAATATTCTTTGATCTATTGATTTAATTGTTAAATTGTTATAAAATAATACCAATAGATTGAAGGAGTATTATATGAAAACGATTTTAACGTTATTTGGCATTTTCTTTAAAATCGGAGCATTTACCTTTGGCGGTGGTTATGCAATGATACCGGTGATTCAAAAGGAAATTGTTGATAAGAAAAAGTGGATAACCAACGATGATATTTTAGACATTGTTGCCATTGCCGAATCCACACCGGGGCCTATTGCCATTAATACCGCCACCTTTGTGGGGTATAAAATTGCAGGGTTCTGGGGTGCGTTTTTTGCCACCTTGGGTACGGTGTTGCCCTCCTTTATTATTATTCTTGTAATTTCCTTTATTTTGGATCTTTTTCAGGGGTTAAAAGCGGTGCAATATGCCTTTTTTGGTATTCGTGCCGGAGTGCTTGCCTTGTTGATCAAGGCCCTTGTTTCCATGTATAAGCAGTGCCCTAAAAATTTGGTTTCTTATATTCTAATGGCTGTTTCCTTTATAGCAGTTGCAGTTTTTGATATTCAGGTGCTGTATGTTATTTTGTTCTGTGCCGTATTTGGTTTGATCTCTGCTTTGCTATGTGAAAGGAGGGCTGAAAAATGATTTTTTTGGAATTATTTTCAACCTTCTTTAAAATAGGACTATTTACCGTTGGGGGCGGATATGCCATGCTCCCCTTTATTCAATCAGAGGTATTGCGCCTGGGTTGGATGCCCGCAGAAATGATTATTAACTTTATTGCGGTAAGTGAATCCACGCCGGGGCCTTTTGCTGTGAATGTGGCAACCTATGTTGGATCGGTTATGGGAAAAGAATACGGCGTTTTAGGCTCGGCGATCGGCTCTTTTTGTGCAACAGCAGGGGTGGTTTTGCCTTCCTTTATAATTATTCTGATTGTTGCTAAATTCTTTGAAAAGTTCAAGGAAAATAAGTATGTAAAAGGGGTTATGACCGGCCTTAAGCCTGCAGTTGTGGGGCTGATTGGTGCCGCTATTATCTCCATGGTGGTTTCGGTGTTGTTTCCCGCCCTGCCTGGAACTTTTAATTTTAAAGAAATAGGGAGCGCTATAACGAAAGCCTTCACTTCCCCGGAATTTTATATCTCTGTTTTAACAGCGGCGGCAATGACAATACTTGCGTTTAAAAAGAAGCATCCTATTTTAATTATTGCCATCAGCGCAGGGATCGGCATTATAGCCGGTTATGCATTAAATTTACCCATATAAAAACAAACGGTACCATTGGTACCGTTTGTTTTTATATGGTTTTTTGCATGGAAAAAAGATCAAGTTTCTACTATGAAATCATGTTCGCCGGGGGTTAGCTTTGCGTTATGATAGAAAACTTCTTTGTTTTGGGGCACGGAGATATGTAATTGAATGGTGCCGCTTTGTTTTTGCCAGGAAACCCAAACCTCGTCCACCTGCCCTTGGGCATGGGTAAGGTTTTCAAAGTAGTATGGTTCGATCACCACTTTGCTATGGGTGGCGTTGATGCCTAAAATTGTTTTGATCATCCAAGGCATAAAGCAGGAATACATATGATGATTTTTAGACCCCTGGAAATTCCAATATTCATATAGGGTGGTGGCGCCATGCTTAAGCCATTCGATGTATGAGGGC
This sequence comes from Eubacteriales bacterium, assembly GCA_045538295.1. Lineage (GTDB taxonomy): Bacteria > Bacillota > Clostridia > Oscillospirales > QAKW01 > QAKW01. The sequence goes on along the minus strand of JAZSRD010000006.1, from coordinate 34,042 downwards.
TGCCCTTGGGCGGTAAGGATCTTCATGGCGTATTCTTGCAAGCCGCATTGGTTTAAGGCGGGGTAGAGGTAACGGAGCCCCACCATGCCGCAATCGTGGTGAAAATCTTCCTCTTCCACCAGTTGCTTTAATTGGTTTTTCAGCACATCGTTGCCAAGGCCGAAATAGATCAGCATTGCCACAGCGGTTTGCTTGTGAATAATGCAGCGGCCGCCGGGGGTAATATACCGGTTGCTAATATGCTTTTCCTGCTTGGTGATCATTTCTTCGTACACCTCGGTGGAGTCGCCCTTTAATTGAAGGGCAAGGAGCATGATGCGGTAGAATTTTAACCGTAGCAGATCGTTTAAAAACACTTCGTCTACCCGCCCACGGCTGGAAAGGGCTGCCCAGTCGTTTAAGCCGTAGGGCAGTGTTTTATTTTCTGCTTCTTTGCTTTTGAGGAATTGGAGATGCCGTTCAAAATAGGGGATGCAATCGATCAGGGCTTGCTTATTACCGGCATATAACCAAAGCATGTAAGGCACCTCATAAAGGATCCCTTCGCTAACCGGACCGTTTCCCCATTGATACCCCCAACCGGAGGAGGGAATAATACCGGGGAGTGCGCCGTCTTCCCGCATGGCATCTTTAATGTCTTGCAGCCATTTTTCCATGAGGTGTTCGATCTCGTAATCGATGAAAAACTGCTCCATAGAGGATTGTGCATCGTTGCACCAGCCCAGCTTTTCCCGGGTGGGACAATCGGTGGGCATATAAAAAAGATTGGAAAGGGTTGCCATTTGCCCGCACCGAAAGAGTTGGTTCAATCGTTCATCGGAGCAGGAAAATTCTGACTGTTCTTTTAGATTTTGATGAACAAAAATAGCAGTGGCGTTTTGGGGATCCCGTAAGCCTTTAACCTCTACATAGCGAAAACCGTGGTAGGTGAATTTGGGGCTCCAAAACAGGGGTTTTCCGTTGCAGATCAGGCGATCCACCTGCACCTTATCGGTGTTGTTGCCATACATATGCTTCCAATCGGCGCCGGGAAACAGAGCGCCGTCCTTCAACTCCTCTGCGTGGCGCAGGGTGATCTCTTCTCCCGCCGGCTGGCAAACATTCAGCCGCACATAACCGGACATATTTTGACCAAAATCCAAAATATAATGGTTTTCTCCCAGTTCGATCACCTCTTGTACCGGATATTCGGCACATTCCCGAATGGGCTCGCAGGTACATTCTCGCAGAGTGCCTAATGGTTGCGTGTCTAAAGCGGCAAAATCCCAGTCAGAATCGTCAAAATCCAGGGCATTCCAGTTTTTGTTGTAGAGGCGAGCATCAAAGTGCTCTCCCAGTTGCAAGTGGTTATAGGTGGTGGCAGAAAAGGGGGTGCACTTCCAACTTTCGTCGCAGGTCAAGGCGATCTCTCCATTGATCTCTAATTTCAGTGCCATTTTGGGTAGATCCCGCCAGGGAGCGGTATCGTAGTCCCAGGCGGTGGAGAAAGGAATATTATACCAGCCGTTGCCGCACTCCACGGCAAAAACATTTTCACCCGGTTGCAACAATGCGGTAACATCGTATTTGGTGTACCACACAGTTTTAGCGTAATTGCTTACCGGTGCGGTGAAAAGATCGGGGCTGACCCGATTTCCGTTTAAATACAAATAGCCGTATCCCAAGCCTGCAAAGGAAACCACTGCATTTTCTATAGGCATGTTTACGGTAAACACCTTACGAAACAATGGCGCATAGCCTTCTTCGCTACGGTCAAAAGGAATATTGGGTTTAATGAACTTCATGGAAACACCTCAAAATAATAAGATATTTTTATTATAAAATAAATAGGGCATATTTGAAATGCGAAAAAGGATCAAAAACTTGTAAAAATCGGTGATGTGCTTGAAAAGAACGATTGATTATGATAGAATGACGAAAAAAGATAATGAGGTGATGGCATGCGGCAATTACTTTCCATGATGTATACGCACATTAATATCACAGCATATATCAGCGGCGATGGATGGTGGCTGAATAAAGAGGGGAAAAACTGGTGGAACCGTATTACCAGCTTTCCCTGCGATATTCTTTATTTTTCCAAGGTGGGCGAATTTGATTTAAAGATCGCCGAAGAATGGTATCATATTGTGCCCGGCATGATGGTTTATGTGCCGATGGAAACGGAAATAGAATACTCCTTTAACGGAAAGGGGCCGCTGGAAAAGTATTATACACACTTTGATCTGATGTTTGGGGAAAACCGGTTAACCGATTTTTTCAAATTGCCCTATGTTACAACGGTGAGTGATCTTGAGCGGGCAGAACGCCTGTTTTTGGAACTTAAAAATTTTTACGAGCAAAATACTTTTGAGGCAGGTCTTGGGGCAAATGGCACACTGCTAAAGCTGATCCAATGCTATATTCAAGAATGCGGCGGGCGGTTCTTTTGGAGCACGAACCGAATGGATGCCGCTATGCAGGAAGTGGTGCGCTATATTCAAGAGAACCCGGGCATGAATATTACGGTGCGTGAACTGGCGGAACGAACCGGATACAGTACCGGCCATTTTTCTAAAAAGTTCAAAAAGATCTTCGGCTGTACGCCTCAAGCATATATGAGTAATTTAAAATTGGAACACGCAAAAAACCGCCTGATCCATACGGAACAACCCATTTCTGCCATAGCAGAAGAACTGGGCTTTTGCGATATGAGCCATTTTGGTAATTTTTTTAAGGCTAAAACCGGGATGTTTCCTTCGTATTATCGCAGGAACGGTTGAAGCTTATAAAAAAATTAAAGGGGATATAAGAAATGATTCGTTTTATTACAGAAGACCAAATATTGTTGACCGCTATCAATGAGGTGATAAAAGAACTGCCCGCCTTGCAAAATTCCGAAGGGGAGTATACCTTGATCCAAGGCGGAACAGGGCTCAAAATTGACGGAGATAAAATTTATTTTGGCGATCGCCGCTCTCTGATGCGGGCGGTGGGGCACATTGCCGCCGGCAAGGGGGATATAGAGGAGTGCCCTCAATATGAAACCTTGGGTGCCATGCCCGATGCCTCCCGTAATGCAGTGCCCACGGTGGAAACCTTAAAAAAGCTTTGTCGCATTTTGGCGTTGGAGGGTTATAACGCTCTGATGCTGTATACCGAGGATACCTATGAGGTAAAAGAGCAACCTTATTTTGGGCATCTGCGTGGCCGTTATACCGTGGAGGAACTGCAGGAATTGGATAATTATGCTGCGTTGTTGGGGCTGGAGCTGATTCCGGCGATCCAAACTTTGGCGCACTTGAACGGCTTTTTTGAGTGGCCTGCTTCTTATCCTTTAAACGATTGCAACGATATTCTGCTGGTAGGGGATGAAAAAGTATATGAGTTTATTGATACCCTGCTGAAAAATCTTTCTCAAAACATCCGCAGCCGCAAGATCAACATTGGGTTAGACGAAGCCTTTATGCTGGGCGCCGGTGCTTTCTTGGATCGGTTTGGTTATAAAAAACGCACCGATATTATGCGCCAGCATATGGAGCGTGTGGTGGAACTTTGCGCTAAATACGGCTATCAGCCCCGGATGTGGAGCGATATGTTTTTCCGTAACCAAAACAACGGCGTTTACCGGGTGGTGGGTTCCAATGTGCCCCAAGAGGTTGCAGATGCTGTTCCTGAAGAACTGACCCTGGTTTATTGGGATTATTCTCAAACCAGTGCAGAGATTTACGATGATATGTTCCGCCAACATCGGGCATTTAAAAATAAGATCGCCTTTGCCGGCGGGGATAACTCCTGGTGGGGCTTGGTTCCTTTGAATCGTTTTGGCGAAAATTGCGCCCTGAACGCCATTGAAAGCATCGAAAAAGCAGGGGTGGACGAAGTTTATGTAACCATGTGGGGGGATGATGGCGCCTCTTGCTCCCTGTTTACCACTTTACATACCCTCTTTATTTACGGAGAATCCTGCTGGGGTCACCGGGCAGAGTGCCCCTCTGCTGCAAAAGAACGGCTGAAAGCAGTAATGGGGGTGGATGCCGATACCTTGCTGGCTTTGGAAGATCTGCACGACCTGCCCGGCCGTAAAAATATGGGGATGTTTCGTCTTAATCCTTCTAAATATATGTTCTACAGTAACATTTTGACCGGTAAGTTTGATTACCACATTCCGGAAGGGAGCAGCGCTCACCTGCAAAAGATGGGAGAGAAGCTGCACCGGGCAAGCGGTTCCTGCGGGGCATTTGCCTATGGGGTGGAAACCATTGCCTATTTTGCCGATGCACTGGCTGCCAAGGTGGAATTGGGGCATCGCCTTTACCGTGCCTATCGTGAGGGGGACCGCTCGGCAATTAAAGAAATTGCCGAAGGGGCAATTCCCGAGGCTATCGAAAAGATCAAAACCTTTAAGGTTGCTCTGCGTAAGCAGTGGATGCAAGAGAATAAATCCTTTGGCTTTGATGTGCTCTCCCTGCGGATTGGCGGCTTGATCGCTCAAATGGAAGATGCGATCTTAACCTTGAAGGCATGGCTAAATGGAGAGATCTCCCACATCGAGGAATTGGAACAGCCTCGTTTGCCTTATACAGAAGATGGTAAAGATGGTGAACGCCTGCTCTCCTTGAACCGCTGGGAGCGTATGGCAGGGCAAAATCTTTCCAATATGTTTGGAGTTAGATAACAAAAAATGCACAAGGCAACGCCTTGTGCATTTTTATTTATTTTTGCAAGGAGCGGTGGTTTCTCGCACAATTAAACTGCCGGTAACGGTAATCTCCGTGCCGGAGCAGTAGAATCTATTTTGTATCTTCTTGATCAACAGGTTACAAGCCAGGTCGCAGCGGGCATTGGTGGCTTGATCAATGGTAGTTAATGCCTTATCCAGATGTCCGGCGGTGGGAATATTGTTGATGCCGATTACCGAAACATCTTCCGGAACCTGAATTTCATGCTGTATTAATGCCTTAATGGCACCAATGGCAATGTAGTCGTAGGCACAGATCAGGGCGGTAAAGGGAACGTTGTTTTTCAGCAACTGTTCCACCCCGGCTTTTCCTGCCTCTTCAAACCGTTTATTGGTTACTGCTATGTGTGTTTCCGGCAGTTCGTATTGCTGCATTGCATGCTTAAATTGCTTTTCTGCACCAAGGGTGAGAGCCTCGCCGATAAAGGCAATATTTTTATGCCCCAATTCTTTTAGATGCGCCACAGCGCAGTTCATTCCGTGCTGGGAATTCAGCCGGATAATATCGGGGTGGGTAAGGGTTAATTCTCCATCCAGTGCCACCACGGGAACTTCAACTCCCTTGGGTATCGCTTCGTTCAGACCGAAAACGATCATGCCGTCGATCTTTGTGTGAGCAACATGAAATTCGATCAGTTGTGATTGCCGCTCTTTATTAAAATCGTAGGTGGAGATGATCACATCGATGTTGTGGCGGGCAAGGCGCGCCTGGATATATTCCACCTGCTCGCTATAATGGGCACTTTTAAGTTCCGGACAGATGAGCGCCACGATCTTTTTTTCATATTTTTCTTTGTAGTACTTATGCAGGCAGCCGTGTTTTTTTGCCAAGTCGATAATTCTTTGCTTTGTTGCTGCACTGATCTCGGCGGAATTTTTTAGCGCTTTGGAAACGGTGGCCACCGATACGCCGGCTTCCCGTGCCAGATCTTTTAATGTCATGGTATCACCTCAATGGAACAGTGTGGACCTTGATTGTTACTTTATTGTAGCAATTATGAAATAAAAAATCAACGGTTACGAAAAATTTTCGTAACCCATTTTCTTGCTTTTGTAAAAAGGCTTGTTATAATGAAATAAGAAGGGAGAACGCTATGATAATAACAGAAAAAAACTTAAAGGTCAGCCGCTTTTTATACATATTGGAAGCGGGGCTGGAGTATTTAATATCCATTTTGGTTGCCGGTGCCTTTTTGGCAAAGATCACCGAATCCTTGGGAATGAGCGATCAGCTCACCGGGATTATGAGTTCTATTATCTCCTTGGGGCATTTGTTTCAGTTGGGCTCCTTGATGATCCGCCCCAAGCGGGTGAAAGGTCTGGTGGTAACCTTAAGCGTTGCCAACCAACTGCTGTTTATGCTGCTTTACGTAATTCCCTTAGGCAGCGGAGCAAGACCTTTGCGCACCATACTGTTTGTGGCGGCGATCCTGCTGGCATATCTTTTGTATAATTTGGCACACCCCAAAAAGATCAACTGGTTTATGTCTTTGATCGATGATTCCGTGCGGGGGCGTTTCACCTCGGTAAAAGAAATAGTTTCTTTGATCATGGGCATGCTCTTTACCTTTGCCATGGGTTTGGTGATCGATTTCTTTGAAGCCAAAGGGCAGTTGCAAACAGCCTTTGTGGTTTGCGGCATCACCATTGCAGTGCTTACGGTTTTGCATACCCTTACCATGGTCTTTTCGGTGGAAAAACCAATACCTATGGAAACTCGCAAAACCGGTGCTTTTAAGGCGGTATTAACGGATAAAAATATCCTTAAGATCGCTGTGATGTTTGCACTGTGGTATGCTGCCACTTATTCAGCCACGCCTTTTTTAGGCTCCTATCAGAATAAGGAATTGGGCTTTAGCATGACCTTTATTTCGGTGCTGAGCTTTATTTATAGCGGTGTGCGGATCGCCTTTAGCTTTTTGTGGGGAACCTATGCGGATAAAACCTCCTTTAAGTCTATGCTTTTGGTTTGTTTGGGGATCTCCGCTTTGGGAACCGGGATCAATATCTTTACCGTACCTGCAAACGGAAAGATCTTTTATACCGCTTATTATATCTGCCAGGCAATAGCGCAGGCGGGGATCAATAGTGCCCTGATCAATTTGGTATACGATTACGTGGATCTATCCCGCCGTGCCGATGCCATTGCCGTTACCCAAACCGTTTCCGGCGTAGTGGGCTTTTTAACCACTTTGGTGGTAGGGGTGCTGGTTTCCTTTGTTCAGGAAAGCGGGAACCGCTTTATGGGCATTCACGTGTATGCCCAGCAGGTTACTGCGGCCATTAGTTTGGTGTTGACTATCGGCGTAATTCTATATTTATATTTTCAAATTAAAGACAGGCGAAAACTCCGTGAAGATTAATTTTTAAAAACCGTTGGGATGATCAAACCCATGCATGAAACTTCGGTGAACGGGGCCCGGCGGGGCACATCGGTATACAGCGGTATGTTTGACCTTAATACTTGGGTACTCAGGGAATGGTATGATGCCTTTAAAGCCTTATTGTGGGTTATCTGGAAAAATAAAAAATGGTAGAGGTGCAACGCATCTCGACCTCTTTTTTATTATTTATTTTTCTTCGATCACGGTCTTGCCGCCCATATAGGGACGCAGGGCCTCGGGAATACGCACGCTGTATTTACCGTCTTTGCATTCCAGGTTGTTTTCCAAAAAGGCGATCAGCATACGGGGAGGTGCCACCACGGTGTTGTTCAGGGTGTGGGCCAGGTACTTCTTACCATCCTCGCCCTTCACACGAATGCCTAGGCGGCGGGCTTGGGCATCGCCCAAATTGGAGCAGGAGCACACTTCAAAGTATTTTTGTTGCTTGGGAGACCAAGCCTCCACGTCGTAGGATTTCACCTTGAGATCAGCCAGGTCGCCGGTGCAGCACTCCAGGGTGCGTACCGGTATATCCAAAGAGCGGAACAGTTCTACGGAGTAGCTCCACATTTTGTGGAACCAATCCATGCTCTCTTCCGGCTTACAGATCACGATCATCTCTTGCTTTTCAAATTGATGAATGCGGTAGATGCCCCGTTCCTCGATGCCGTGGGCACCCTTTTCCTTGCGGAAGCAGGGGGAGTAGCTGGTAAGGGTTAAGGGTAAGGTGGATTCCGGGGTAATGGTATCGATAAACTTACCGATCATGGAGTGCTCACTGGTACCGATCAGGTACAGATCCTCGCCCTCGATCTTATACATCATGGCATCCATTTCTTCAAAACTCATAACGCCGGTTACCACATTGCTGCGGATCATAAAGGGAGGAATGCAGTAGGTGAAGCCCTTTTCGATCATAAAATCACGGGCATAGGCCAGCACGGCGCTGTGCAGGCGGGCAATATCGCCCATCAGGTAGTAGAAACCTTCGCCGGCAACTCTGCCTGCGGCTTCCTTATCGATGCCGGCAAACTTTGCCATAATATCGGTGTGGTAGGGAATTTCAAAATCCGGGTTGGTCTTTTCGCCGAATTGCTCCACTTCCACATTTTCTTCGTCGTTTTTACCCACAGGCACGGAATCGTCCACCATTTGGGGGATCTTCATCATTACCTCATTGAGTTTCTTTTGCAGTTCCGTTTCCTTTATCTGCAGAGCGGCCAGTTCATCTGCCTGGGCACTTACCTGGGCTTTGATTGCCTCGGCTTCTTCTCGCTGACCTTTTGCCATTAAACCGCCGATCTGTTTACTTAAGCGATTCCGGTTGGCACGCAGTTCATCGGCACGCTTGTTGGATGCCAGCTTTTCATCGTAAAGGGCAATGGCTTCGTCTACCAGGGGAAGTTTGGCCTCTTTGAATTTTTTCCGGATGTTATCTTTTACTGCCTCCGGGTTTTCTTTAATAAATTTAATGTCCAGCATGGTTTTGGTTCCTTTTCTAAATATATGAATTTATTGTAGCACAAATCGGGGATTTTTCAACCTTTTTTTACACATTCATCCGCTTTCGCAGTTCGGATAATTCAAAGGCAGATGCCAAGGTTTCGCCCTCTTGCCGCAGGCGGTATAATTGGCTGGCGGTGTTTTGCTCAATGGTTTTATCCCCCAGTTCCAAAACAGTTACCCAGCGGGAATGGGGGGATTCTTCCGGTTGTAGATAGGCGGCATCTTCCGTAAGTGCCCGCAACAAAGCGGGAACATCGGTGCCAAAGGTCAAGGTGATCTCTCGGGTGTTTTGAAACAAAACGCAAAGGGTCACCGCCCCTTGCCAGCCCAGGGAGGAACGCCATTTTTCAATTTCTACCAATGTTTTTTTAGATACACCTAAAAGAGTGCTCATTTTCTCCTGGCTGTAGCCAAGTTCATTGCGCACCAATTTTTCTTTTCGGTCGCATAGGGATATAAAAGACTCACGGGTCATGTTTATCACCTCGGTGTAATTCTACACCGATTTTTTCTTTTTGTCAAGGGGCGGCAGTTGGGCGGCGACCACCGCCACCAACATCAGCCCGCATCCCAGCCATTCCCAGCCGGAGAGCCGATCCCCCATTACGGTGCCTGCCAGTACAGCGAATACCGATTCCAAGCTCAAGAGCAGCGATACCACCGTGGGGTTGGCACCCTTTTGAGAGATGATCTGCAAGGTGTACGCCACCCCGCTGGAAAGCATGCCGGTATATAGTAGGGGAACGGTGCATTGGGGCAGTACGCTCCAGTTAGGCTGCTCAAAAAAGAGCATCAGGATCCCGGAGATGATAGTAACCACAAAAAACTGCAGGCAGGAAAGCTGCACCCCGTTTACCTTTTCGGTAAAGTGATCGATCACCAAAATATGGCCGGTAAAGCACACGGCGCACAGGATCACCAAAACGTCGCTGTATTCAATGGAAAAGGCTTGGGTGGGATCGATGCATAAAAAGTAAAGACCCACAGTGGCAACCGCCACTGCTGCCCACACGGTAAGGGGGGCTTTCTTTTTAAAGAACAACCCGGCAATGGGCACCAATACAATGTAAAGCGCCGTAATAAAGCCTGCCTTGCCCGGCTCCGTTTCGGCCAAACCGGCTTGCTGCAGTGCAGAGGCTACTGCCAGCATGGCACTGCAGCACAGCCCGCCCAGCACCAGATCTTTGCGTTGCCCCTTTGGGGGTAAGAGCGGTTGTTTGCGTATTTTGGCAAAGCCGATCACCACAACTAATAAAGTGGCGGTGGCAATGGCGGAACGCACCGTATTAAAAGCAAAGGGCGGCATCAGGTCGGCACCCTTGCTTTGGGCTACAAAGGCGGTGCCCCATATAAATGCAGCCAAGATCGGTAAAAAGTTTTTTCTTAATTTATCCATAACAATACCTTTCTGAAACATAAAAATATTTTAGCAGTAACCGGTTAAAAAAGCAAGGTACATTTTGCCAAAGGCGATATTTGTCGAAAAAACTTTACTTTATGGCAAAAATGTTGTAAAATAAAATATATTTCATATTTATTGGGGGATAAATTAATGAAAAGAAAAGACGGAATTCGGTTAAAAAATACCGATCCCATGTATACAGTAGCTGCCCACGTAATGAACAAACGTGTGGACTCTATGAATATGATCACCATCGATATTCCGGTGGATCCCATTGCCGATTATGTGCACCGTAAGCGGGACGAGGGCGGCATGAAGATCTCCCGGTTAGCAGTGATATTGGCTGCCTATATCCGTGTGATCGATGAATTTCCTAAATTTAATCACTTTGTGGTAAACAGCAAGATCTATGCCCGCAACGAAATTGCCGTGGGCATGGTGGTGTTGCGTGGCGGCTCTGTGATGGAAGACGGTACCATGTCCAAGATCTATTTCCAGCCCACCGACGATGTTTATAAGGTGCAGGAACGGCTGGATGCTTATATTGAAGAAAACCGCAAGGAAGAGCCGGATAACGGTACCGAAAAGATCATTAAGGTGCTTCTTTCTGTACCGGGGCTGTTGAAGAGTGGTGTGAAGATCTTAAAGTGGATGGATTGGCATAATATGCTCCCCAAGAGTATCATTGATATGAGCCCGTTCCATCTTTCTTTGGTGATTACCGACCTGGCAAGTATCCGGCTGGATTCTATCTATCATCATGTTTATGAATTTGGCACCACCTCTATTGCCATTGCCATGGGTGTTAATCGGGAGGTACCTAAGCGTAAGGGCGGCGAGATCGTTTTTGAAAAATGTATGCCGTTGGGCGTGGTAATGGATGAACGGATCGCCGGAGGCAGCTACTTTGCCTTAGGCTTCCGTCGGTTAAAAGAGTATCTGAAGCATCCGGAAATGCTGGAGCAGGCACCCACTGTGATCGACGACGAGATCCGGGAGATCTTTAAATTAGACTAAAAAAAGAGGCGATTGCGCCTCTTTTTTTAATGCTTTTGTTGCCGGAGCCAAATGTTCATCACCCATTGGGTAGGTAAAAGTTTAACCCCCAGCACCTGCAGCTTGATCTTCCAGCCGGGCACGCATACTGCCTTGCCTTTTTTAAGATCTTTCAGGGCACAGCGCACCACTTCCTCGGCGGTGAACCACTGGTTAAAGTAGGTAACGGCATTGTTGCTGGTTTGCTCCGCATGATCAAAGAATTCCGTTTTGACCCAACCGGGGCAGAATGCCAGTACCCGGATATTGCGGTCCCGCAGTTCGGCCGAAAGCGCCCGGGAATAACTGAGTACAAAGGCCTTGGTGGCACCGTAAACATTTAAGTAGGGCACCGGTTGAAAGGCGGAAAGGGAGTCCACTTGTAAAATTCGCCCGCCTTTGGGGATATAGGGCAGGGTCAGTTGGGTAACGGCTACCAAAGCCTTACAGTTTAAATCGATCATATCCATGCAATCCTGCAGAGGGATCTGATCGTACCGCCCGAATTTACCAAACCCACTGGCATTGATCAGGATGGATACCTCCGGCTTCTCTTGCTCCAAAAGTGCGGCATATCGCTGCAGGCATTCCTCCTTGGTCAGATCCAGCGGCAGAACCCGCACTGGTTGGGAAAGTTCCTTTTTCAGTTCCTCCAGGCGGGCTTCCCGCCGGGCAATTATCCACACTTCGTCAAAGGATTCGGTTTTGGTAAGCTGGCGGGCAAATTCCCGCCCCATACCGCTGCTGGCACCGGTAATTACGGCTATTTTCATGTGTGTAAACCTCTTTCTTCATCTTTTTTTATATTATACCTGTATTTTAATAATTTTTAAAGAGAGATATTGCAATTTATAAAAGATGTTGCTATAATGTGAAAAAACAAAATAGGAGCATTTAAAAATGAAAGAATTCGGATTGCAGATCTTTAGTGTGCGGGATAAAATGGACACCGCAGAAAATATTGCGGCTACCTTTAAAGCCTTGAGAGAAATGGGCTATACCCAGCTCCAAACTGCCGGAACTCCTGCTGTTTCTTATGATGATTACGGCAAGATGGCCGCTGAAGCCGGCATCAAGATCGTGGGCACTCACGACGATTTTAAAATGATGTGCGAAGATTTTGATCAGGCACTTGCCAACCATAAAGCTCTGGACACCAAGCTGATGGGCGTGGGAGGTTTCTTTGTAAAAGAGCCGGAAGATATTTCTGTGTGGGAAAAGTTCATTGAAGATGCCAATAAGGTGGCTGCCAACTGCGCTAAGCACGGCATGAAGTTTACCTACCATAACCATAGCCACGAATTCGTTCGCCTGGCAAACGGCAAAACGCCCATGGATATGCTGGTAGAGGGCTTGGATCCGGAAAACACTTCCTTTGTGTTGGATACTTTCTGGGTACAGCACGGTGGCGGTGATGTGCGCTATTGGATCGAAAAACTGGCCGGCAGAATTGATATTCTGCACTTAAAGGATATGAAGCGGCTGCCTCATTTCGACGAAAAGTGGGGCTACCAATTCTTTGCTGAGGTTGGCCAGGGCAATATGGAATGGGATCTCATTTTGGATGCTGCCGAAAAGGCCGGTGTAAAATATTATGTGGTGGAGCAGGACATCTGCCCCGGCGATTCTTTGGATAGCATGAAGATCAGCGCCGATTATCTCAAAACCAAAATCAAATAAACCCACAAACAAAAAAATCCCCCCCGCTGAGCGGGGGGATTTTTTTGTGATTATGCTTTGTTTGCACAACCGAAAAGGTTGATCTTTGTTTTAACAGCTTCTTTAATGTAGGCAACCTTTTTGTCCCGGATCTCCAGGTAGGAAAGGCCCTCTGCCAAACCATCGGCCATGGCTTTGTTGCCGGCTTCACACAGATCGGTAAAGATGTTTACTTTAGCAATGCCATCCCGAATGGAGTTGCGGAAATCATCGTCGGATAAGCCGGAGCCGCCGTGGAGCACCAGGGGGGTATCCAACTGGGCGCGGATCTCTTTCAAACGCTCCAGATCCAGGCAGGGCTTTGCTTTATAAGCACCGTGGGCAGTGCCAATGGCAATGGCCAGGGCATCCACACCGGTCTTTTCCATAAAATCAATGGCTTCGGCGGGGGTAGTGTAGCGGTCGGAGGTGGCGTTGTCGCAGGTATCTGCCTGGCCAACATGACCGATCTCCCCCTCTACGGTAGCGCCAAAGGCATGGGCGATCTTCACGATCTCCCGGGTGGCAGCCATATTCTCTTCGGGATCGCCGGCAGAACCGTCGAACATTACACTGCTAAAGCCCAGCTTCAAGGCTTCCATGGTGCGCTCAAAGGTCAAGCCGTGGTCGAAGTGTACCACCACAGGGACTGTGGCACGCTTGGCGGCGGCAATAATGGAAGGAGCAATCAGCTTTAAATCGCCGCTGGGCAGCAGGCACTCGGCGGTACCGATGATGATGGGGGAGCGCAGCTCCTCGGCGGCGGCAATGGCAGCTTCCAGCATATCAGTGTCGGTGGTATTAAAAAGACCCACGGCGTAATGCTCTTTTTGTGCCTTCTTCAATACATCGTTTAAATTAACTAACATGATTCTTTACTCCTTTTTATTTAGTCTGCAATCTCGGTTGCTCTTTTAATTTCGGGATCGGTAAAAATATCAGTTTCATCGGTGCTGGTGGTGGAGAATTCTGAAACCACAGCCCCTTCGGCGCCTGCCTGGAACCAGTGGAGAGTTTCCGGCATAATGGTGTACTGTTCGCCGGGGTTCAGCACGATCTCGTGGAATACGGTAACGGGGGTAGAGGGCTTCTTGCCTTGAATTTCGGCTTCGTTGCCTTCCCCCTCCACATACAGGTAAACTTTCCCGTAACGGCAACGGAAGGTTTCCTCTTTGCCCGCCATGCCGTAGGAGGGAATATGCTTATGCTCGGGGCAGGTTTGGCCGGGGAACAGCACCATTTCCTTGGCGCATACCCGCTCGGTGTTGATGTAAACCACCAACTGCAGTCCCACTTCTTCGGGGCGGCTCAAGCCGAAATCTGCCAGTTCCACATTTTCTTTTTCTGCATCGGTAAGTACAATGCCTGCTTTTTCATAATAGGCAAGGGCTTTGGTACGGAGTTCTTCTGCTTTTGCTTTGGTGATCATAAGGATAACCTCCCATATTTTTCAATAATTTGATAAATTTCATTTTCCGGCAGCATGCCGTCGATGGAATTTTCTGCAAAAAGGTTGCAGGCGGCAGCGCCGGAAGCAAATTCCAGCATGGCCGTGTCGGAGAAACTGTTATAGATGGCATAAAGGCATCCGGCACAAAATGCGTCGCCGGCGCCCACACTGCCCTTGATTGCTTCCTTGGGGATCTTTAAGGAGGGCACTACCGTAAAGTTGCCGGTGGGCACATCCAAGCAAAGCCCCATTTCTTTGCAGTGTACCACCACCTTATCGCTCACACCGCTCTCTGCCATCAGTTCCATGGCACGGCGCACATTCTGCACGTTCAAGGAGCCGTCCGGGTTTCGGGGCTCAATGCCGTAGATGGCACAGCTTTCAATTTCGTTTACAATGGCGTAGTTGCTGTATTTTAGAGCGGGGCACACAGATTTTTGAAAATCGCCGGTGCTGTTGCTTACCATATCTACCGAGGTTTTGATGCCCTGCTCCTGCACATCGTGCAAAAACCGTGCCAGGGCGGTACCGTATTCTGCATCGGGGGCATCAAAGCCATCCATCAGCAAAATGTAGCCGAAATGGAGCAGATTGCAATCTAAAGTGGTCACATCAATATCCTGGGGTTTCAATTCCACATTGGCGCCCCTTGCGTGGAAGAAAGTGCGCTCTCCGCCGTTTTGGCTCATCACATCGCTAAAACTGGTTGGGGCAGTATTGGAAACAGAAACCAGCCGGGTGTTGATTCCATGGTGTTGCAGTCGGCTCAGCACATATTGCCCGTGTTCGTCGTTGCCCACTCTGCCAATGGCGCTAATGGGCAAGCATTCGTTGATCTTGGCAAGGTCTATTCCGGTGTTGGGTACACAGCCGCCCACCGCCCGTTTAACCGAGGAAATGTTGGAAAGCATCCCCATTTTGGGGTATTCATCGATCTCCTTCACCAGATCCACCAGCACATTGCCGCATAGGGCAATTCCCTTGCGCTCCCCGGTCATCAGGTAATCAATGGAAACACCAAAGATGGAGGCCAGTGCAGGAAACTGGGTGATCTCGGGAAATCCGTAACCGCTTTCCCATTTGCTGATGGTTTTATCGCTTACATTGAGCCGTTGGGCCAATAAGGATTGCGTCATGCCGCTTTTTTTGCGTAAACGGGCGATCAGCGATCCAATGTTTTTTGCGTCCATGCCATCTTCTCCTTTTTTCTGATTATAGTTTAATTATAACGATATTTTAAATAAAAGTAAACCTACGCTTTTCATACTTCAATAAAGAAAATGACAATAAAAAATCTGCGTATCGTAGAATTCGCAGTTTTTTAGTTGCTGTTTTATTAGAAATTTCGCTTAAAGTATGCTTTTTTGAGATAGAACGGGGAAGGGTGGCGAAATTTCGTTTTTTTTGAAAAAGTATCTTGAAAGAAAGGCATGATTTGGGTATAATATTATATTGTGAAAGAATAAACGGGAGGGTATATACGTGGCAAAAATTGGATTCGATAATGCAGAATATGTGCGGCTGCAGTCCCAAAACATTCGGGACCGTATTGCCATGTTCGGCGATAAGCTGTATATGGAATTCGGAGGCAAGCTGTTCGATGATTTTCACGCTTCCCGTGTATTGCCCGGCTTTGAACCGGATTCGAAAGTAAAGATGCTTTTGAATTTAAAGGACGATGCAGAGATCGTAATTGCCATTAATGCCGATGCCATCGAAAAGAATAAGCGGCGGGGGGATTTGGGGATCACCTATGATCTGGATACCCTGCGCTTGATCGATGCCTTTCGGGGCATTGGATTATTTGTGGGCAGTGTGGTGATCACCCGTTACACCGGCCAGCCCTTGGCACAGGCCTTTGAAAAACGGCTGATCAATTTGGGTATCAAGGTATACCGCCATTATCCCATTGCCGATTACCCCTCCAATATTCCCTTGATCGTAAGCGACGACGGTTTTGGTAAAAATGATTACATTGAAACAGAGCGCAAGCTGGTGGTGGTAACCGGCCCCGGTCCTTGCAGCGGAAAAATGGCAACCTGCCTTTCCCAGCTATACCATGAACATAAGCGGGGCGTGCAGGCAGGCTATGCCAAGTTTGAAACCTTCCCCATCTGGAATATTCCGTTAAAGCATCCGGTGAACGTGGCTTATGAAGCCGCTACCGCCGATTTAAACGATGTTAATATGATCGATCCTTTCCATCTGGAAGCCTATGGTGAAACGGCTATCAATTATAATCGGGACATTGAAATTTTCCCGGTGGTAAATGCCATGATGGAGCGAATCATGGGTCAGTCGCCCTATAAAAGCCCCACCGATATGGGGGTGAATATGGCAGGCTGCGCCATTTGCAACGATGAGGCGGTGCGGGATGCTGCCAAGCAGGAGATTATTCGCCGTTATTACTCTGCCTTGGGCACGGTGCGCCAGGGAATGGGTGAGCAGAGCGAAGTTTCTAAAATCGAACTGCTGATGAATCAGCTGAATATTACTGCCGCCGACCGTCCGGTAGCGGCAGCCGCTACTGCAAAGGCAGAGGCAACCGGTGCTCCGGCAACCGCCATTCAACTGGCAGATGGTCAGATCATTACCGGCAGAACCTCTTCCTTGCTGGGCGCCTCCTCATCCATGCTGCTGAATGTGTTGAAGGTGTTGGGGGGGATCCCTGATGAAGTGCAACTGCTTTCGCCCACCATCATCGAGCCGATCCAACGGATGAAAACCGGTATTTTAGGCAACCATAACCCCCGCCTGCATACCGATGAAGTGCTGATCGCCCTTTCCATTTGCGCCGCCACCGACGAAACGGCAAAGCTGGCACTGGAACAGGTGGAAAAATTAAAGGGGCTGGAAGCTCACTCCTCGGTGATCCTTTCCCGGGTAGACGAGCAGACCTTCCGTAAACTGGGGGTCAACCTGACCTGCGAACCTCGGTATCAAACCAAAAAATTATATCATGCATAAATCGAATATGAGCGGCAAATAAAAACGGGGCTGTAAAAATCATAAGATTTTTACAGCCCCGTTTTTCGTTTTCATATCCATATGCCACAGAGGTTTCGCCTTCTTTGGATGGTGTAATTTTACACCGTTGAAAAGAGCGTTAAATCGGCAGTCAATTTTTTCTGTATAGATCAGCGGTGGTCATTGCCGGCAGGAGCGTGGCTATCTGCTTGCCGTGTTTGTTGATCCTTATGCTTTTGGTGGCTTTGCCAAAATTTTATTAAAGTTACACAAAAACAGAATTCCGCAGGTGGTGGCGGCAAGTACATCGGCAATGGGTTCTGCCCAATAGATGCCGAAAACACCCATAAATTTGGGCAGAATCAGCGCCAAAGGAACCAGCAGGATGATTTTTCGCAGCAGGGCAATAAAAAGGGAAAACTTCGCTTGTCCCAATGCCAAAAACGCCGTTTGACATGCCCGCTGAACACCAAAGATCAGCATGCCGCCCATAAAGATCGGCAATGCCTTGCCGATCAGATCGATCAGCTCTTGGTTGTGGGTAAAGATTCGGGCAAAGGGTGTTGGAAACAGCATGGTGCATAAAGCAAAAAGCCCGGTATAACCAAATAGGATCAGCAATGTGATATTAAAGGTCTTTCGCACCCGATCCTTGTTTCCTGCTCCGTAGTTATAGCTGATAATGGGGGAAACACCTTGGGTAAACCCGCTTACCGGCACGCCGATAAATTGCATCACACTTTGCATTACCGTGAGGGCGCCCACGTAAAGGTCGCCGCCGTATTTCATTAATCCCCCATTCATGACCATGGAAATGATACTTTCGGTAATCGCCATCACAAAGGGGGAGATTCCAAGCGCTGCAATGCGCCCTAAAATGGGCAGCCGGGGGCGCATCTGCCGGGGGCGAATGCGTAATTGCTCTGTGCGGAAGCAAAGGAAATATAAGATCCACAAGGCGCTGATGGTTTGGGAGATCACCGTTGCCCAAGCGGCGCCGGCAACCCCCATGTGAAACACCTTGATAAAGAGCGGATCTAAAAGAATATTAACAGCGGCGCCAACCACCACGGAAAGGGTGGCGATCAAGGTTTTGCCCTGGATCAGAATAAAGGAGTTGAGCCCCACCGTCAGCATTACCATGGCAGTACCCAGCAGATAGATGTTTAGATATTCTGCAGCAAAAGGGTAGGTAACATCACTGGCACCGGTGAAATATAAAAACGGCTTCATCACTCTGTAAAAAATCACCGGCAAAACGGCAGAAAGGATCAAAAGCAGGCTAACACCGTTGCCTAATATTTTTTCTGCCCGATCCCGGTTCCCTTGCCCTAAGGCGATGGATGCCAGGGGTGCGCCGCCCCCGCCCACAAACATGCTGAAGGAGGCAATGATCACAATAATGGGGGCAGCCAGGCCCACACCGGTCAAGGCGGTTTCGCCGATCAGATGACCGATGTAAATGCGATCCACAATATTATAAAGCAGATTTACCAGTTGTGCTGCTATGGTGGGCAGGCTCATTTGTAATACTAATTTCCAAATTTTTTCGGTTCCTAACCGTTCGGTACTGTTCACTTTAACACTTCCTTTAATAGTTATTGTAACATAGGAAAAACAAAAAAACAACCGCCGTAAGCGTGATACTCTTAATGGAGTATCCTGCTAACGACGGTTATTTTTATAGTTTAGAAGAAACACGGGTTTTAGTTTCCGCATTCAATGGAGATCTGGTTAAAGATGTGCAAAATATCATCGGTCTTCATGTTTTTCTTTTCTTCACCGGATTTATCCAGCACGATCTGCCCCTTATCCATCATCAGCAGGCGGGTGCCGTATTCCACTGCGTAGCGCAGGTTGTGGGTCACCATGATAGCGGTTAGGTTCTTCTCTTTAACGATCTTATCGGTCAGCTCCATAATGATCTCGGCGGTACGGGGATCCAAAGCTGCCGTATGCTCGTCTAAAATTAAAAAGTCCAGAGGGGTGAGGGTTGCCATCAGCAGGGAAACGGCTTGCCGTTGCCCGCCGGAAAGGGAACCCACCTTCACATTCATTTTATCCTCCAGCCCTAACCCAAGGGATGCCAGTTGCTCCTTATAATAGGCGGCACGCTTACGGTTAACCCCGCCGCTCAGTCCAAAGGGCTTGCCTTTATTATCTGCCAGGGACATATTTTCCAAAATCGTCATATGGGGGCAGGTGCCCAGGGCAGGGTCTTGGTAAACTCTGCCGATGCGTTGGTAGCGGGTGAATTCCTTTTGCTTGCGAATGCTTGTGCCGCCGATAAGGCAATCCCCCTCGTCGATGGGAATGGAGCCGCAGATGATGTTGAGCAGGGAGGTCTTTCCGCTGCCGTTGCTACCCACTACCGACACGAATTCGCCGTCGGCAACAGTTAGGTTAAAGTTTTCAAACAGGCACATTTCCGTTACGGTGCCGGGATTGAAGATCTTGGTGATATTCTTTAGCTCAAGCATGAGATGCGCCTCCTTTCTTCCCCTTGGCATGGCTGTTAAACAGCGCTGAAAGTTTTTGGTTGAAGATCAGGATCAGAGCAAAGAGTACGGCGTTGAGCAGTTTTAAATAGATGCCGTTGCTGTCTACCAACACCAGGTAGTTCAGGCAAAGGGAATAGATTACAGCCCCAACGATCACAGCGGTGGTATCTTTCACAAAGCGGATCCGGGAGAAGATGGCAATTCCGATAATAACGGACGCCAGCGCCATAACCACCTTGCCGCTGCCGCTGTCGTTATCGTAGGAACTGAACAGATTGGCGTAAACGGCGCCGGAAACGGCAACAAAGCCGTTGGCAAGGGCAAGACCTAAAATTTTATAGTTCCCGCTGTCTTTGCCCAAAGAGATCACCAGTTTTTCATTATCGCCGGTGGCACGGAGCATATAGCCCAGCTTGGTTTTTAAGAACAGATCGATGATCAGTTTAAAGGCGATCACGATCAGCAGTTCAATGGCAAGGATCATATAGTCTTTGCCGCCTCTGCCGAAAAGGTTCACAAGTTCTCCGCCGAAAAGGCCCTCCAGGTTTTCGCTCTTAAAGGAAAAGATGGTGGTAGTCATGCCGGTTTTGGTGAGCAGTTGGGTGGAAGCCAGGGTAACAGATAACAGCGCCGTCATCACAATAATGCCCGCCAGCAGGTTGGAGATCTTAAATTTCACATGTAATATACCGGTTACAATACCGGCGGCAAAGCCCACGGCAAAGCTCAGTACGATT
The DNA here is from genome assembly GCA_045538295.1 of Eubacteriales bacterium. Taxonomy (GTDB): domain Bacteria; phylum Bacillota; class Clostridia; order Oscillospirales; family QAKW01; genus QAKW01. The sequence goes on along the minus strand of JAZSRD010000006.1, from coordinate 13,642 downwards.
GCCAAAAGGGGCGGCAACCCCAATTTCAGCATCAAAATGGTGCAGAACACCCCACCCAGAGGGAAGGTGCCGTCTACCGAAAGATCGGGAAAATCCAAAATAGAATAGGAGATATATACGCCCAATGCCAGGATGGCAAAGCAAAGACCCATTTGCAGGCCGTCGATGGTGGTTCCTAAAAATAACATAAGTAATTCCTTTACAGTTGTATGCAGCGGCAACTTTTTTGTTGCCGCTGCGGTATTGTTTATTCAGCTACGTCGGTAGCGGTAATGTTGGCGGGAACGGTTAAGCCCAGTTCCTCACATACAGAGCTGTTGTAATAGTTGGTGGGATCGGTAATGGTGGCAACGGGAATATCATCGGCGGCGGTGCCGTTCAGGATCTTTGCGGCGGCATCCCCGGCGGCCTTGCCCACATTGATGTACTCAATGGAAGCGCTGGCGGCGCAACCTACTTTTACCTGCTCGATCTCGGAACCGAATACCGGGATCTTCTTTTCGTTGGTCAGGGGCAGGATGTTGCTTTCCAGCTTGCCCACAACGGTGTTGTCCAGCAGGTTTACAAAGCAATCCACACCCCGGTTGATCAGTTCATTGGTTTTGGTGTCGATGGTGTTGATGTCGGCAACCACGGTGTCGCAGATCTCCATGCCGTCGTACTTTTTGGCAGCTTCCTTCAGGCTGCTCACCTGCACGGGGGAGCTGGATTCTTCCGAGGAATACATCACGCCGATCTTCAGGTCGGTTTTGCCCATAAAGGCGGTAACCACTTCCAGCTGCTTTTCAAAATTGGGAATATCGGAAGAGCCGGTCATGTTTTCGTAGTTTTCCATTACAGTGGCGTCGGTAATGGCGCAATATACTACCGGTACATCCCCGTCGGCAGCATTGGCGGCGGCCACGGCGGAGGGGGTAGCAATGGCAATGATCACCTCTGCCTTTTTGTTTACCAGATTGTTGGCCTGGGTTTGGGAAACGCTGGCGTCAAAGTTGCTGTCCAGGTGCTCCACGTTATAGGCATCCAGATCAATGCCTGCCTCTTCCAAGCCGGCAATAATGCCCTGGTAGCAGTTGTTTAAAGAACCGTGGGAGCCAAACTGGATAATGCCAATGGTCTTTTTGCTGCTGCCGCAGCCGGTAAGGGTGCACAGAGCAAGGATCAGAATAAGAAGGATTGCAATAGATCTTTTCATGGTTTTCATAGTAATATTCTCCTTTTTTATGTTTTTAACGATAAATGTAAATTAATTCAAACTGAAACTATACCGGCGTTGCCATCGCCATCGTTTTGTCATTAAAAACATAATTTTTTCTCCTTTACTAAAAAATAAAAAAGTCCCATACTTCCAAAAGGAAGTATGGGACAGAAAAAGCAATTTCTGCGGTGCCACCCATATTGATGAAAACTCATCCGCTCATCCCGCACGATCATGCGGTCCGTACTGTAACGGGTACGCCCCGTCAGCTGCTACTTGCGAGATCCTCGCTTTCGGCTGCCCTCGTAAGTCCATTCAAAATTCCTTATCACTGCCGCATTCCCAGCATCAGCGGCTCTCTGAGAGTTTCCGGAATCCCTACTTACTCTTACTCATCGGTTTTATTGAAAATACTATACCACAAGGATACAATATCTGTCAAGATTTTTTTGCAAAAACTTTAGCTTAGTAAAGCACGGTCACTGGCAAAGGCGGAGCCGCTGGTCTTTTGGAAAGCATCCAACAAAGATTCCACGGTGAGTTTTTTCTTTTCTTCGCCCTTAATATCCAAAATGATCTGCCCGGCATTCATCATGATCAGGCGGTTGCCGTGGTTAATGGCATCCTGCATATTATGGGTGATCATAATGGTGGTTAACTTGGATTCTTCCACGATCTCCCGGGTGATAGAGAGCACCTTGGCGGCGGTTTTGGGATCCAGCGCAGCGGTGTGCTCATCCAGCAGTAAAAGCTTGGGGTTATTCATAGATGCCATGAGCAGGGTGATTGCCTGCCGCTGACCGCCGGAGAGCAGCCCTACCTTGGTGGAAAGCCGATCCTCCAGCCCTAAATCCAGGCGGGCAAGCATTTTGCGGTAGAGTTCCCGGTCTGCGTTTTTGATCGCCCATTTAAAACCGCGGATCTTGCCCCGGTTGATAGCAAGGGACATATTTTCCTCAATCCACATATCGGCGGCGGTGCCGGTCATGGGATCCTGGAACACACGGCCAATAAATTTGGCACGCTTGTGCTCGGGCAGGCGGGTAATATCGTGCCCGTCGATAATGATATGCCCTTCATCGATAGGGAAGGTGCCGGCAATGGCATTGAGCATGGTGGATTTACCGGCGCCGTTACCGCCGATCACCGTAACAAACTCGCCGTCCTCCAAAGTGAGGGAAACATCGTTCAGCGCCACTTTTTCATTAACCGTGTTGGCATTAAAGATCTTGGTGATATTTTTCAGTTCAAGCATTGCGGATTACCTCCTTCTTTTTATGTTTGCTGAAGTAGGTCTTTTTCAGGTGGGGTACTGCCAGGAACACAGCAACCACCAAAGCAGAAAGCATCTTCAAAAGGTCGGTATCCAGACCCAGGAAGATTACTGTTTGGTACACAATGTAGTAAACAATGCCGCCTACCACTACGCCGGACATACGAACAATGTAGTTTTGGGGCATTTTAGAGATCAGTGCCTCGCCGATAATAACGGCAGCCAAACCGATTACGATAGCGCCCCGTCCGTCGTTAATATCCGCTTTACCGGAATACTGTGCCATCAAGGCGCCGGAGAGGGCAACGATACCGTTGGAAAGTGCCAGCCCCACTACCTTGTGCATATCGGTGTTAATGCCCTGTGCCCGTGCCATCTTTTCGTTACAGCCGGTTGCCCGCAAAGCGGCGCCGAATTTGGTGCCGAAAAAGCTGTAAAGCAATGTGATAATTACTGCACTGAACAGTGCCAAAACCACCAAAGCGTGATATTTTTCCAGCTGACTGATCAGCACATCAAAGGATCTGGCAGGCAACGCTTGGTTTGCCTTGCCCATGATCTTCAAGTTTACCGACCACAAGATCAGTTGAGTCAAAATGCCTGCCAAAATAGCGGGAATTCCCATCAACGTGTGGAAAATGCCCGTTACCAGCCCGCATGCCATACCTGCCAATGTGGCGATCAGCATTGCCGGCCAAACATTCCATCCCGCAGCCATCAGCATAGCGCACACCGCCATGCCGGTAACCATAGATCCGTCTACCGTAAGGTCGGCAAGATCCAACACCTTAAATGTAAGGTAAACGCCGATCGCCATGATACCCCAGATCAAGCCTTGGGCAGCGGCGCCGGGCATTGCGTTTAAAAGTCCCATCGTTTAACTCCTTCTTGACCGTTGAAAATGAGTCCTTTTCCGCCGTTCGCTCCTTGGCGTATCGACATACGCCAGCGTTGCAATCAACGAAAAATGCCGTCATATTGAACGGTTTATTATTAAAAACTGAAAATGTGCCGCCACCTTTTGGTGGCGGCACATTTTATTATAAGTCATTAATTGACGAATTGCAAGAGTTTTTAGTCCAGAGCGGTGTAACCCTCGGGAATGGTGATGCCCAGCTCTTTGCAGATTGTTTTGTTGTACTTCTCAACGGGCTCTTCATCGTACTCAATTGCCATGTTTTCGATCTTTTCTTCACCCTTCAGGATCTTTACTGCCATCTCACCGGTCTTTTTACCGATGTTGTAGTAGTCGATGGAAAGGGTGGCAATACCGCAACCGTTGCAAATGCCTGCTTCACCGGCAATAATGGGAGTTTTGGTGGGCAGTACGGTGTTGTTGATGGTTTCGGTGCAGGAAGCGGCAGTGTTATCGGTGGGAATGTAGATAGCGTCGCTCTTCTCGGCGGCAGCGGCGGGTACGGTAGCAACGTCGTTGGAAGCAGAGAAAGAGAAGTCCTCAACTTTGATGCCTTTGTCTTCCAGATAATCACGAACAACCTTTACCTGGTAGGCGGAGTTAGGCTCGGCAGAGCAATACAGCAAGCCAACAGTTTTAGCAGTGGGTACCAGATCAATGATCATTTGAGCCTGCTCGGTCAAGGGGGCCAGGTCGGAAGTGCCGGAGATGTTACCGCCTACGGTGCCGGTAAAATCGTCAATTTCCAAGGCAACACCGTATTCGGTGATGGAGGTGCCCAAAATGGGAATCGTGGTGGTGGCATTGGCTGCCGCCTGCAAAGCGCCGGTGGCGTTTGCCATGATCAGATCCACTTTCTTGGAAACGAAATCGTTCACAATGGTAACGCAGGTGTTATTCTCGCCGGCGCCGTTGCCTTCTTCAAAGGTAACATTCTCTTCGCCCAAGCCTGCAATTACGGCATCCTTAAAGCCTTGGGTAGCAGCATCCAGGGCATCGTGGGTAACCAGCTGGCAGATACCAATGGTGTATTTACCATCGTCTTTTGTGCCGCAGGCGGTCATACAGGTGAGTGCCATTACTAAAATGGCAACAATTGCAATAATTCTTTTAGCGTTCATGGTGGTGTGCTCCTTTGTTTTTTTGAAAATTTATTTCTTTTATTGTTTAAGACTTTAACACTTTTACATGTAAAAGTCAAGCGTTTTTATAAAAAAAGAAGAAATTTTGCTGATTTTGCAAAATTTCTTCTTTAAATATATTACTCTAACTCAGTGTAATCGGAGGGAACGGTGATGTTCAGCTCGTCGCAAATGGCCTTATTATATTTGGGCACAGGTGCTTCGTCGTATTGAATTTCCATTTCAGCAATGTCGGCTTCCCCTTTCAGGATCTGCACTGCCATATCGCCGGTTTTCTTTCCAATATTATAATAATCGCTGGAAAGAGTGGCAATGCCGCAGATCTTTGCGGAGCCGGTGTCGCCGGTTACAATGGGTATCTTGCTTTCTGCAACGGTGGAGCGAATGGTTTCGGCGCAGGAAACGGCGGTATTATCGGTGGGAATATAAATGGCATCGCACTTGGCGGCGGCAGCGGCGGCTACCTGTGCCACATCCGTGGAGGCAGAAAAAGAAAAGTCCTCTACTTTGATGTCTTTATCTTCCAGATATTCACGCACCACCTTTACCTGGTAGGCAGAGTTGGGCTCCGCAGAGCAGTAAAGCAGACCAACGGTTTTGGCGGTGGGCACCAGATCCAGAACCATTTGTGCCTGCTCATTCAAGGGAGCCAGGTCGGAGGTGCCGGAGATGTTGCCGCCTACAGTGCCGGAGAAATCTTCGATCTCCAGGGCTACGCCGTAATCGGTAATAGAGGTGCCCAAAATGGGGATCTCCATGGTAGCGTTGGCGGCAGCCTGCAGGGCGCCGGTGGCGTTTGCCATGATCAGGTCAACGTTTTTGGAAACAAAGTCGTTTACAATGGTAACGCAGGTGTTATTTTCACCGGCACCGTTGCCCTCAAGAAATTCAACGTTATCTTCGCCCAAGCCTGCAATCACAGCATCTTTAAAGCCTTGGGTGGCAGCGTCCAGCGCTTCGTGGGTAACCAACTGGCAGATACCAATGGTATATTTTTCATCGTCCTTGGTGCCGCAAGCGGTGAGGCAGGTGAGCAGCATCAGTACAACCAATGCCACAGCAAACAGTCTTTTTGTTTTCATAATAATGCTCCTTAATTAATATATATACAAATTTAACACCGTTACATGTATAAGTCAATGCTTTTTTCAAAAAAAGATGAATAATATTCAAATTTTAAAGAATATTCTGTTCCTTTAAGTATTGGCGCAGGGCGGCAGCATCGGTGAAATGATAGCCTTGGTAGCCGGCGGCCCGTGCCCCCTCAACATTATGCAGGGTATCATCCACAAACAGAGTTTCTTCGGGCTTGATCTTGTAGTAGGAAGCGGCATAGTCAAAGATCTCTTTGCCGGGCTTCAGTAAATGTATTTTATGGGAAATGATCTCGCCGTCCAGGTCCTTCAAACCGGGACAATATTGCCGAAATTCATCAAAACGGTGAGAAAAATTAGAAAGCAGATAGCATTTTTTGCCCGCTTTGTGCAGTTCCGGAATGATGGTTTCCATTTCAGGGAAGGGAATTAGCCACTTGGGCCATTCCTGCATAAATGCTTCAATATGTTTGGGGTCGATCTCGGGAAAATACGCAATAAGCCGGGCGCAGCATTCGGCGGTTTCGTAATCTCCCCGGTCATATCCGTTTGCCCAGGGGCTGTCGCCGGTGAGCAGGCGGGCGATAAAATTCCTTGATTGCTCCGGATTTCCGGTAATCTTTTCCATCAGCTGGCGAAATTGAATATCCACAAAAACGCCGCCGCAATCAAATAATACTTGCTTGATCATTTTTTCTCCTTTACTTATTCTAACGGAAGAAGAACATTTTCTTCCGTTAAGGTATCGCTTACGGTAACATCGGCAAAATAGGCGTCAAAAATATCTCGTGCCACAGAGCCAACATAGTTGCCATGAGCGCCGTGCTCTACCACCACACACACGGCAATTTGCGGATCGTCATAGGGGGCGAATGCCACAAAGATGCCGTTGGCAGTGCCTTTGGGCACCGATGCGGTACCGGTTTTGGCACCGGCGGTAATGGCGTAGGAATACCCGAAAACGCCGGCGGCTGTGCCGGTGGTGGCACATTCCAGCATTCCCTGCATCACTGCATGGTAATTTTCGTCTTTCATTTCCAGATTATCGGCAATTTTGATCTGTTCTTCCTCCACACAAACACCGGTGGAAGGATCGTATACCCCTTGCACCAAATGAGTGGTGTAGCGGGTACCGCCGTTTACAATGGTTGCCACGTAGTTAGCAAGCTGTAAGGGGGTGAACAGGTTATCCGACTGACCGATGGCTGCTTGCAGGGTATCGCCGGGGTACCAGTATTCGTCGATGGTGGAGCGGTAGGCGGGGCCTGCAAGCACGCCGGGCGCTTCTCCAACTTCCACGCCGGTTTTAATGCCCAGACCCAGTTTGAGGCAGTAGCGGTTCAGCGCCTCGATCCCCATGCGATCTGCCGCCTCATAGAAATAATAATTGCAGGAGTTTTTCAGCGCCTGCACAATGTTTTGCAAGCCGTGCCCCCGCCCATAATCGGTATATACCCAGCATTTGGGAGAATAACTGGGGGCGTATTTGGTATAAACACCGGTGTCCCGCACTTGTTCGTTGCGCCCCATGGCGCCCTCCTCCAGTGCGGCAATGCCGGTTGCCATTTTAAAAGTGGAGCCGGGGGCATAGGTGCCGAAAAATGCCCGGTTCCATAGGGGCTTTGTTTCGGCTGCTGCCAGTTCCGTGTAATTGGATTCGTATTCATCCTGAGTATAGGTGGGGTAGGTGGCGCTGGCTAAAACGGCGCCGCTGTGAATGTTGAGCGCCACCACGGCGCCGGCGTTGGCATCCTCCCCGTCCCGCCCCGGCTCTCCGGAACGGCGAACGATGGTTTCAATGCAGTTTTTTAGGGAGTTTTGCGCCACCTTTTGCAGATCACTGTCGATAGTCAGCACTACGTTTTTCCCGCTACGTGCCTCTTCCAGCACCGTAACATTCAGCACCTTGCCGGTAGAATCCCGCTCGATAACCCGGGTGCCATCGGCACCTTTCAGCACCGATTCCATGGCTTTTTCAACACCGGCTTTTCCCACCGTGTCGTTCATTTTATAGCCCTTGGCGGCCAATTCCTCGTATTCCTCTGCGTAGATTTTCCCCACGTAACCTAAAATGTGAGGCGCAATGGAGGGATCTACATAGGAACGCAGGGGCTCTGTGTCAATATCCACGCCGGGATATTCGTCGGAAAGCTGTTTAATGGTTGCCACCAGATCCACGCTCACATCCTCGGCAAATTCATAAGGAGTGGAAAGGGAAAAGGCGGTAAGCGCCATTTCATAGCGCACACCGGCTATAAGGCGCTGTTCTTCGGCAGAGTAATTTTCCAGATCATATTCCTTTACCAATGCTTCCATGGTCGATTGAATGGAAGGGATCCCCTTAAGTTTTAAGGTGGAAAAAAGCTTGGCAATGTCGGCATCTGCCATATCATCGGTGGTAAAGGCAAAGGGCTGTGTTTTGGTGATGGGCAGCCGGTCATAATAGGCGGCATTATTCTTTTCCATCAAACGGATCAAATTTAAAATAATGTCGTTTTGCTGCTCTTTGGGCATCAGTGCCCGGGTAAATTTAATACAATAACCGGTAGTGTTGTTCACCAGGCTAACGCCGTTGCAATCGTAGATCCCGCCTCGGGAGGCAGTGATGTTTTCGGTGGAGTAGATCTTTTGTTCCGATTGCTCTTTGTAATAATCGCCGTTTACCAGTTGCAACCGCATAAGGGTGATCAGGTAGCAAAAGAATACCAGCAGCACAACAGCCACCACCAGGATCGCCCGGAATTTGCCGCTTTTAAAGGTCAATCCAACTCCTCCTTTGCCCTGAATTTTTGATCGTAGTGCCACAAAATGCCATAAAGAGGAAAGGCAAACAAACCGGAAAAACAAAACACCGGCAGGATCTGATGGATCAGTGCGGCACCAAAGGAAAGCCGATCCCACAGCAACAGATGATAAAGATAGTCCAAGATCTGTTGCAAGAATAAAGCGATCAGCGAAACATAAAGATAAACCAAAAATTTCCGTTGCAAAAACAGTTCCAGTGCTGCCGCCACAAAGTAGCCGGCAAACATAAATAGGATCCCATCCGTTACCGAAAGCACTGCGGTGGTCAGCTGGGATAAAATGCCGGCGATCAGCCCGAACCAGGCGGCAAAATCCGGCGATTCAAAAAAAGCCACGCCCAGAGTAAGCAACAATAAAAGAGAAGGTGCGCACCCTAAAAAGCGCACACCAAAGGAAGGTACGCTTTGCAAAAGAAAGCATACCAGCGTTAAGACCACATATAAAATAAATTTCCAATAACTACGGGGTCTGCTAAACATTAGTTCTCACTTTCAAAGTTGGTGATCACAAAAACAGTGCGCACTGCATCCACATCTACGGCAGGCTCCAATACGGCGTATTGGGAAATGCCGTGGCTTTCGGTACGCAGTTCCCGCACACGCCCCAGTAAAACGCCTTTGGGAAATACACCGCCAACACCGCTGGTTTCCACCGAATCGCCGCTGTTGAGTACAACGCCGGTGTCTAAATAAGCAAGCTTCAGCAGCCCCTCTTCCGAAAGGCTGTAATCCCAATCCAGCACCCCAATGTCTTGGGTACGGGTCACAATAGCGCCGATCTCGCAGGCGGAATCCAGCACGGTGGTCACCTTGCTCCAGGTGAGCCCCACTTCGTTGATGTATCCCACCACGCCGTCGGCGGTGATCACCAGATCTTTTTCTTCCAAACCGTCGGCTGTGCCTTGGTTCAAGGTTAAGGTGTGGGAATAACCGTTTTGATCACTGCCCACCACCAGGCAAGCGGCAAATTTAAAATCGGCATGCTCTTCGGCAATGCCCAGCATCGCCTTTAAGCTTTGGTTCTCATTGGCATATTCCTCAGCATCCCGAATTAATGTGCCGGCGCTTGCCAGCTCGCTTTTTAGTTTGGCATTTTCCTCTTCCAAAGCCTCGTATTCCGTATAGGCTTTAATTAATTTACCGCCGTGCTTCGCCATGGTGGCACAGAAATTTTGCACCGGGGTAACCAGGGAGCCTGCCAAATTTTCAAAGATGGTCAGGTGCCCGTTGGAGGCGGTGTCCAGCACCGTCATCCCCAGCAATAACGCCGCCACGATACACATGGCTATAAAAGTACGGCTTTTTAAGAAACTTCTCATGAGCGGGAAAGGGATGCCCAAAGAACAGGGTTCTCAAGGCTCTTGCCGGTGCCCAATGCCACACAGTCCAAGGGATCTTCTGCAATATGAACCGGCATCCCTGTTACCTTATTGATCAGGGTATCCAAGCCCCGCAGCAATGCCCCGCCCCCGGTAAGGGTAATGCCATGGTCAATAATATCTGCCGCCAATTCGGGGGGCGTATCCTCCAGAGTCTGGCGAATGGCATCGATCACCAGCTGTACCGATTCAGAAAGCGCTTCCCGAATATGGGCGGCGCTGATGTCCACATTTTTGGGCAGTCCGGTGATCAGATCTCTGCCCCGCACGCTCATGGTGCCCTCGTTATCGTAGGGATGAGCGGAGCCGATCTCAAATTTGATTTCCTCTGCTGTACGGTCACCGATCAGCAGGTTAAAGTGTTTTTTTACATAGGCTACGATTGCCGCATCAAAGGAATCTCCTGCCACCCGAACAGAACGGGAGGTCACAATACCGCCCAGGGAGATCACTGCCACCTCGGAGGTGCCGCCGCCAATATCTACCACCATGCTGCCGGTGGGCTCCCCTACGGGCAGCCCGGCACCGATGGCTGCTGCCAACGGCTCCTCAATAATGCGCACTTCCTTGGCGCCGGTTTCATAGGCGGCATTTTCCACTGCCCGATGCTCCACATCGGTTACCCCAAAGGGAATGCAGATCAGAATTCTTTTTTTGGTAAAAGCGTTGTTGCCCATGGTTTTTCTCAGGAAAAACCGCAGCATGGCAGAGCCGCTTTCAAAATCGGCGATCACACCCTCTTTTAAGGGTCGAACAGCACGGATGCTATCGGGGGTACGGCCGATCATATCTTTGGCTTCGGCACCCACTGCCACCACCCGGTTGGCGGCGGTATCGATGGCTACCACGCTGGGCTCCCGCAGGATAATGCCCTTTCCGCTGCGGTATACAATGGTATTGGCGGTGCCAAGGTCAATGCCAATATCGGTATAGTTAGAAAATTTCGGCCATTTGATTTTTTTCCAATTCATCTTTTTGGTTCCTTTCGATGATACATTAAAACTTTTTTATGATCTCACTAAACTTTTCGGAAGGAAAGCCCATTACATTATGGTAACTTCCTTCGATATGATCCACAAACCCACTATCCTGCACGCCGTAGCTTCCTGCTTTGTCCAGGGGTGAACCGGTGGCAATATAGGCGGCGATTTCCTGCTCGGTCAGGGGGCGAAAATGCACTTCTGCCCGGTCGGTAAAGGTGCGGGAGACTCCATCCTTTTGCAGGTATACGCCGGTAAAAACCTGGTGGCTTTGCCCGCTTAATGCCTGCAAAGTGGCAAAGGCTTCTGCTTCATCGGCGGGTTTCCCCAATACCTTGCCTTGGAACACCACCACGGTATCTGCGGCAACCAGTAGTGCGCCCGGCTCTGCCGGAACCGATCTGCCCTTGCCCTCTGCCAAGGCGGCAACCAAAGCGGCAGGATCGGTGATCTGCACCTGATCTTCGTTAAAATCCGGCTTTACCACGGTAACCTCGTGCCCCAGTTCAGTTAAGATCTGTTTGCGCCGGGGGGAGCCGGATGCCAATAGGATCTTCATGCGTTAAAACCGATCTGCCCCATTTCGTATTGGGTGAGCTGATTGCGCAGGATCTCGTTTTCTTCCGACATTTTTTCCACCTGCGCAAGATAATGGCGGATCTCCTCCCGCAAGCGTGCGCAGGATTGCTTATTCTTTTCGTTTTCGTCGCAAAGATCCAGGCAGGTCAAAATAGCCGCCAGCCCCACAGTCAGCTTGGTGCTGCCCTGCAAAAGGTCGCAGATCTTTTCGTTTACGGTGCGGGCAAGCTCTAAAGTATATTCCCGCTCTTCATCGGTGGTTACAACAAATTCGTGCCCTGCAACAGAGATGCTGATTTTATTCTTGCCCATATTGCTGATTCTCCTTTAGTATTATCTCAATTTTTTATTATAATGGATAATAAAGAATATTTCAAGATAATATTTGACAAGAAATATAAAAAAATATATAATGCTTAATCATGTAATAAAACTATTCGTTGGAGGTGAGATCCATGCAGTTTTTCGGTTATGTGGCGGCGGCCTTTGGGCAGGTTGCGATTTTAGCAGTGCTGGTGGCAGTGGGATATATCTGTGATAAAGTAAAAGTATACACACAAGATGTGTCAAAAGCCTGCAACGATCTGCTGTTTTATATTATAACCCCTGCCATGATCATTAACTCCTTTTTAAATGTGGAATTTAATGTGCAAAACAGCCGTTCCTTTCTGCTGGCGCTGGGCATTATTGCGGTGTTCCACACAGTGGGAATGCTGGTGGTGCGCCCTCTGTTTAAAAAGGCCGGTGAAAACCGTCCCATCTTTCAGTATGCCGCCATGTACGGCAACATGGGCTATATGGGCTTGCCCTTGGCAAAGGCGGTAGCAGGAGATCTGGGTGTATTTTATTGCTCTGCCGCCGTGGCGGTTTTTAATATTTTTGCTTTCAGCCACGGTGTGGCGCTCATGCAAAAAGGAGATCAAAAAATGCAGTTTAAAAAACTGCTTATCAATCCCGGCACCATCGGCATTATAATTGGCTTACCGCTCTTTTTTCTGCGGGTACAACTGCCGGACTTGCTGGCAACGCCTATAGGTTATTTAGGAAGTATGAACACTCCTCTGGCAATGCTGATGTTCGGCACCTATCTGGCAAATACCGATCTTTTGGGAATGTTCCGTCAAAAAGAAATTTATCTTGTTGCCTTGATCAAACTGATTTTAATGCCGCTGGCAACTTTAGGTGTTTTGTACCTTTGCGGGGTGCGTGGTGCTCTGCTGCTCACCTGCGCCGTGGTGTGCAGTGCCCCCACCGCGAATAACACGGTGATGTTTGCCGCCAAATACGGCAGAGATACCGGTCTTGCCTCTAAGGCCAGTGGGTTTACCAGTGTGTTATCAATCATCACCATGCCGATATGTATAGCGCTCGCCAACATGATTGGATAATGGGCAGACCATTGAAAATGCGCCGCTTTCCGCCAAAATGACCACTCGGCGTATCGCATACGCCTTCGGGATCATTTTAACGAAAATCGCCATCATTTTGAATGGTCTTGAAAAAGAACAACAAAGAGGAAAACCCGCCGATGTGTTCATCGGCGGCTCACTTTTTTTGCTCTTGGATATGGTTTCGGATCATCGGTCAAACCGGCAAGGTAATCCATGCTGGTGCCTAATACGGTGGCAATGCGCACACATTGCTCAAAGGTATAGTACCGTTTTCCGGTTTCGATTTTGGAGTAATCGCTTTGATCAATTCCGGTGAGCATTTGCATTTGTAATTGGGTAAATCCCTTGCTTTTTCGCAATTCTTTTAATCGGTTCATTTGTAACACCTCTGTCAATATTATGGCAAATTGACCTATTGACATTAGGGTGAAATTGACCTAAAATTGTGGGCGAGGTGATAAAATGGAAAATGATTATGATTACGATGATAAAACGCTTTGTAATTGGAACGGTGTATGCATCCATTGGGCGTGGGGAGAATGTATGCTTACCGGTAGTAAAGAAAACCGGCGGTGTTCCTTTTATATGAGTGCCATGGAGTGTGAACTTGTTGATAGCATCCCTCACGATACAACAAAGTTGAGGTCTGCAAAGAAAAAGAGTAGAAAACAGCGCCCGTAGGTGAAAAATACCTACGGGCGCTACTTTTGTTTTTAAAAAACGCCTCGATAATATAAACCTCGGGTATGGTCGGCAGGGGGAAGGCCCTTGCCCCACACATACTCGTCGATGATGCGGGTGATCTTCTCGGGGGAAGTCGGATCGTAGCCATGTCGTTCTGTGAGCCAAGGAGTTGGGTCTAGTCATTGTCTTCCTAAGACCGCTT
>JAZSRD010000069.1:0-20396 GCA_045538295.1 Eubacteriales bacterium | reverse complement strand
TGATAAGCTGGGATACGGGGCCTATAATCCCCTGCAGAATGCCACGGCGGCTTTGCTCCAGCACCTGCTTTACCGCACCGCCAAAGCCCTCCAGATGCTTTTCCATTTCGGAAAGAATGCGGGTACGCTGCTCCATTGCATTACATTCAGAGGCGCACTTTTGCTCCGCTTCCAGGGCTTCGTTGTATACCCGGTTTTTAATCTCCAGCATTTTACGCAAGCCGGCAGAAGCATTTTGTTCGCTTTCTTTTTCTTCGGTTTTTTCTCTATGTTGCAGGCGAAGGGCATCCAATTCTTCCTCTACGGTAGTAATTTGCTCTCCTTGGCCTGCCCGAGCGTCTGCCAGATCATCAATCCGTTTTTGATAGGACTCAATGGAAGATCGGGTTGAAATGATCTCCATCTGCAACCGGTTACGGTCAGCGCTGTTATCCTGTAAAGACCGTTGCAGATCACCGGCCTTACGTTGTTGATCTTCACTCTTGGCGGTGATTTCGTTGATCTCGCCGATAATGGCATTTACTTTTTCATCGATAGATGCAATTTCGGCGGTTTTTACTTCAATATCACGGTGAAGATCGGCAATCTGCCCTTCAGCTTCTTCCCTACGGGTGCCAACAGCAGAAAGTTCCTGCTCCAACCGTGCAATCACGCCCTGCTCAAACTCCGCCTGACTTTCCAACACAGCCTTTTGTGAAGATACAGCACCCAGCTGCTCTTCCCAAGAAGTTTGCTGACGGCGGATCTCATCGATCTCGGAGGTGATTTGAATATTTTCCTCGAAGAGTTGATTGATCTCTTGCTCGATGTTCTCAACTTCCACCGTAAGATCTTCCAGCTGACCTTTGGCGATGGAATGCTGCTCATCGATCTTACGGGCATTCTCTTTGATCTGTTCCAATTCTTCCAGCCAAAGAGAAATCTCCAGATCTTTTTTCTCCTCATACATTGCCAGGTACTTGCGGGCTTTTTCTGCCTGTCGCTCCAATCCCGGCAACCGCTCTTCCAGCTCGCCCACAATATCGCCCAGGCGCACCAGATTTTCTTCGGTGGCATTCAGCTTACGCTCCGCTTCGTTTTTGCGGTAACGAAATTTAGAAATACCTGCCACCTCTTCCAACATAGAACGGCGCTCTTCGCTTTTACCCAGCAGGATCTGATCGATGGTACCCTGACCGATAATAGAATAACCGTCTCTGCCGATACCGGTATCCATAAAAAGTTCATGAATATCACGAAGGCGGGCGGGAGATTTATTGATAAAGTATTCACTTTCACCGCTACGGTAATAACGGCGGGTGATCATAACCTCGTTATAATCCACATTCAAAGCGTGATCCCCGTTATCAATGGTAAGGCTAACCTCGGCAAAGCCCTGGGGCTTACGCTTTGCAGTGCCGGAAAAGATCACGTCTTCCATCTTGGTGCTGCGAAGGCTCTTATTGGATTGCTCGCCCAACACCCAACGAATGGCATCGGAAACATTACTTTTACCGGAACCATTAGGACCTACGATGGCAGTGATACCGTGATCAAAACCGATGTTGATCTTATCCGGGAAGGATTTAAATCCTTGTATGTCTAAACATTTTAAGCGCAAAGTGTCACTTCCTTCATTATCGTTGCTCGAACGTTTATTATATCAAAAAATATAATAAAAAGCAACTATTTTTCCAGATATGCCGTTAATAACCCGACGGTTGCTTCAATATCGTTGCGATCTGCCATTTCAATGGCGGAATGGCAATAACGAATGGGGATGCTCACACCGCCCACTAAAACGCCTTTACCCAGCAGTTGAACACTGCCGATGTCGGTACCGCCGGCAGAAAGCACATCCCGTTGCGCAGAAATCCCCTTGCGGGATGCCAGGTTTTCCAGATCCTCCACGATTTCTTTACTGCAAATGGCAGAGCGGTCACGGATCTTGATTGCAGCGCCTTTTCCCAGCACCGCTGCAGTTTCATCGGCATCGGGATAATCCCCGCTCAAGGTGACATCCACAGCCAAAGCAACATCCGGTGAAATTTCAAAGCCGGATACTTTAGCGCCCCGCAGCCCCACCTCTTCTTGCACGGTAAATACCGCATAAAGTTCACAGGTAATTTCTTTTACCCGGCGCAGTGTTTCCATAAGACAATAGCAACCCACCCGATTATCCAAGGCGTTGGAAACAATGCGCGTGCCGGTTTCAAAGGTTTCGCTTAAAAAGCAGGCTGTTTGCCCAATTTGGATCCGCCGCAGTGCCTCTTCCCGATCTGCTGCTCCAATATCCACAAAGCAATCCTTTACGGAAAGATCTTTTTTACCTGCACAGCCACTGGTAAATACACCCATAACACCATTTTCAAAGCGCACCGGCCGCCCTAAAGTTGTTTTGGGATTTACGCCGCCTACAGAGGACACACGCACAAAGCCTTTATCGTCTACAAAAGTAGAAACCAAACCGATCTCGTCCATATGCGCCATCAGCATTACCTTGAGACCGTCGCCCTTTCGAACAGCAACTAAATTCCCTAAAGAATCCTCGTATACTTTATCCACATAGGGCAAGATCTGCCCTTTGATATATTCTGCCACTGCTTTTTCATTGCCGGACACCCCGGAAAGCTGCACCAATTGACGAATACTTTCAACCATCATGTTTCTCCTCATATCATTTTGTTTAAAATGGCTTGTGCCAATTTAACAGTATTTTCAATATCCTCAAGGGAAGCTACGTTGACCGGAGAATGGATATAACGGCAGGGCACTGAAAGTGCCAATACCTTACAGCCGCTCCAGGTGCGTTGGATCACGCCGCTTTCGTTTCCGCCGGCAACTGCCTCTTTAGTTTGCACCGGAACCCCCGCTTCTTTGGCGGCGTCCATAGCAAGACGGTAAAAATCACGGTCGTAGATCGCCCCGTTATCCATAAAGGAGATCACAGGTCCGTTTCCCACTTTACAAACGCTGGTTCTATTGCTATCGGTATGAATATCGCCGGCAGTAGTACCCTCAACAACCAAAGCATACTGGGGGCGGATGCCGTAGGCTGCCGTAACAGCGCCCACACAACCGATCTCTTCCATGGTGGTAAAGGTAAAATAAACGTCAAAGGGAATATCTTTTTTGATCATTTCAATCAGCGCATAGCAACCGGCACGGTCATCCAATGCTTTTGCACGCACCAAGCCTTCGCCAAATTCCCGATAACTACTATCAAAACCCACCATATCACCAATGGAAACATGCTCTTCGGCATCCTCTCGATTAGCGGCGCCGATGTCGATATATAGATCATCTATCTCCGGGGATTTTTCTCGGTCTTTTTTTACTAAATGGGGCGCCAACACCCCGATCACGCCATGTAATTTATGCCGCCCGATCACCACATGCTTGCCGGGCAAAATACGGGGATCGATCCCGCCCACAGAATCAAACTTCAAATATCCGTCGCCATCAATGTGAGTGACCATTAAAGCCACTTCATCCATATGCGCAGAGATCATCATGGGAAAGAGGGCTTCCATGCTCCCCCGCTTAAAGGCAATCACATTACCAAGGCGATCCACCTTAATATCGTCGCAATAATCTTTGATCTCATTGATGATCGCCTGGCGAACATCTCCCTCACTGCCGGAGGCACCGAAAAGCGACGTGAGATAACTAAGTTGTTTATTCACGGTTTACTGCACCTCCCTGCATGATATAGCGGGTGATCAAGCGGGCGCACGCCTGCATATCGCCAAGATCCACCACTTCGCAACCGCTATGCATATACCGCAACGGAATGGATACCAAACCGGCAGCAACCCCGCAACGGCTGGTTGCAATACAATCACTATTAGTTCCGGTGCGCCCACTCATCGCTTCCCTGGAATAAGGGATCTTGCAACGGTTTGTCACATCCATCAATGAACCGGTGACCCCACCGTTTAACACCGGAGAAATGCCGATCACGGCGCCGGATCCCAATTCAAACGCTTTATCTTTGGGAGTACCCACAGAAATACCGTGGGTAACATCTATAATCAAAGCCTCATCGGGAGCAATCTCCCACGCCGCATGGCGGGCACCGAAGCCGCTGAATTCTTCCCCGGCGGAAAAAGCCACATAAAGATCCACCGGCAAGGGCATCTTTTGGATCTCATTCAAAACATTGAGCAACACAGCAACGCCGGCACGATTATCCAGCGCCTTGCCGCTTACCCGGTTATTCAAAAGATCTGCACATTCCTGGCACAGAAGAATGGGATCCCCCACCTTCACCAGTTCCCGCGCACGCTCTGCAGAATAGCCAATGTCGACCACCAGTTTTTTCATAGGCAACGGCTTTTCCTGATCCTCTTTGGTAAGCAGATGCGGCGGCAGGGTTGCCACCACGCCGGGGAGAGAACGCTTTCCGCGCACCGTAACGGTTGCAGCAGGCAAAATCACAGAGGAAAAGCCTGCCAAATTCGTGAAATGTAAAAAACCGTTGTCATCGATCTTGGTTACAATCAGGCCAATCTCATCCAAATGAGCATCCAGCAGGATCTTTTTGGCGTTTGGCACTCCGGATCTACGGTGACCGATCACATTCCCGGATGCATCAACATAACATTCATCCACCAGAGGCTCCAACAAAGATTTAACGCCGGAGGCATAAGACTCAAAGCCGGAGGGTAAATTTTCGCTGCATAATTCAAATAAATAGTTTTGCAGATTTTTCATTACAGTTCCTTTACTACCGTGACGAAGAAATCGCCCCGTTCTTCAAAATTCTTAAATTGATCAAAGCTTGCCGAGGCAGGAGAAAGCAACACAATATCCCCGGGCACAGCTTCCTGATAAGCGGTTTCGATAGCAACACGCAGATCCCGGTAGATCTCAATGGGGAAATGAGGCACACAGGCTCGTACCACATCCCGAATTTTGGTTGCAGTGGTGCCGCATAGGTACAATTTTTCAACCCGCTCCGGTACTACGGGACCCAAGGTATCGAAGGGAATATTTTTATCGTAGCCGCCGGCGATCAGCCGAACCTTACGATCAAAACTACGTAGGGTTGCAATAGTTCGGGTGGGTGAAGAACCAATGGAATCGTTATAAAAACGAACACCATTTATTTCACGCACAAATTCCATACGGTGACGAACACCGCCAAAGTTTTTTGCCACATCCAAAATAATTTCAGGGGTAACCATATCTTGTACCGCCAAAACGGCTGCCATGAAATTTTCCACATTGTGATCACCACGCAGCAACAGCGCAGAACGCTCCAAAAGGGGTATAACCACACCGTCGGTACTGCGCAGATAAAGAACACCGTTGCTATAGAATGCGCCGGGTACACCGGGATCACCCTTAAAGGAAAACATACGCACTGCGCCTTTCGCATCCTTGGCAAAACCCGAAGTAATATCGTTATCTGCATTCAAGATCAACAGATCTTTGGTGGATTGGTAACGGAATATGTTTGCCTTTGCATGGGTATATTCTGCCATATCCTTATGCACATCCAAATGATTGGGAGAAAGGTTTGTTACCACGCTGATATGAGCGCTCTTCTTCAGAGTGTGAAGCTGAAAACTGGAAAGCTCTGCCACCACAATATCCTCAGGTTGGATCTCCTTTAATCGGCAAAAGAGCGGATACCCGATATTACCGCCCAAATGCACCCGCCGATCCGTGCGCCGCAGCATTTCATAGATCAGGCTGGTGGTGGTGGTTTTACCGTCGCTCCCCGTTACTGCCACGATGGGGCACGGGCAATATTCAAAAAACAGTTCCATTTCACTGGTAATGACACTTCCCCTTTGGCGGGCAGCTTCCAATGCGGGGTGGTCAAACCGCATTCCCGGAGTTTTAATGATCCAATCACCGGCAAGGTGATCCATGTAGTGGGGACCACAAAAGATTTGAACGCCAAGTTTTTTCAGTTGCTCTCCCCGGTCGCCCAGTTGCTCCTCGGTTCGCTTATCGAATGCTAACACCTGCACGCCCATTTCGGCAAGCATGGTGATGATGGGCGTGTTGGAAATACCGATTCCCACTACCCCTACTGTTTTTCCGGTTATATCTTGAACAAATCGTTGGATATGTTTCATCTTCCCGCTCCTTTGTAATGTAATGGCAAAATTATACATACAAATTTATTATATAATTTTATAACTTAATTAGCAATATATTTATTTACTTTTTTAAAAAAATATGGTATAATACATCCGTGAGTGGGCTGAACAGTCGCCGTTTTTCAAAAACGGAGGAAAGTCCGAGCATCACGGGCCAGGATAGTGGGTAACGCCCACCGAAGGCGACTTTAGGGAAAGTGCAACAGAAATAAACCGCCGTTTTTAACGGTAAGGATGGAAAGGCGAGGTAAGAGCTCACCACCCCTTATGGTGACATAGGGGGTCTGTAAACCCTATTCGATGCAACACCAACAGAGGCGAGGGTGGCCCGCCTGTTTGAACCTCGAAAGCGTGGCTCGAGGCGTTTGGCAACAAGCGTCCCAGATAGATGACTGTTCTCGACAGAACTCGGCTTACAGGCCCACTCATCTTTAAGAATACAAAAAGTGCTGAAAAATTTTCAGCACTTTTTATATTTACAGTCTTTCGGCAATTTCCATAACCAACTGCTCGGTTTTTTCCCAACCAAGACAGGGGTCTGTTATGGATTTCCCATAACAGAATTCGCCCACCTTTTGAGCACCGTCTTCTATGTAACTTTCAATCATCAATCCCTTTACGATACGTTTAATATCTCCGTTCAAGCGGCAGCTGCGCAACACATCCCGGGCAATCCGCATTTGCTGCAGATATTGCTTGCCGGAGTTGGCATGGTTAGTATCTACGATCACAGCAGGATTTACCAAGCCGGATTTTTCATACAATTCACAAAGTTTGATTAAATCCTCATAGTGGTAATTGGGCAAGGACCGGCCGCTGCTATCCACATATCCCCGCAAGATCGCATGGGTCAAGGGATTTCCTTTACTCTCCACTTCCCAACCACGATATAAAAATGTGTGGGGATGCTGTCCGGCTGTAACGGAGTTCATCATAACCGAAAGGTCGCCGCCGGTGGGATTTTTCATACCAACGGGAATATCCAATCCGCTGGCGGTGAGGCGGTGCTGCTGATTTTCTGCAGAGCGGGCACCCACTGCCACATAAGAAAGCAGATCGGAAAGATAGCGGTGATTTTCCGGGTAAAGCATTTCATCGGCACAGCTGAATTTATAATCTGCCAAGGCACACATATGTACATCACGGATGGAAAGGATCCCCTTGAGAAGATCCGGGTTTTCGTTGGGATCCGGCTGGTGGAGCATTCCCTTATAACCATCGCCGGTGGTGCGGGGCTTATTGGTATAGATTCGGGGAACGATCAGAATTTTATCTTTCACCTTGTCTTCCAGCAAGCGCAATCTACCGATATAATCCAGCACCGATTCCTTAAAATCGGCGGAGCAAGGACCGATCACCAGCAAAAAACGATCACTTTTGCCGGTAAAAATTTTACGGATCTCCTCATCGCGCTCCGCTTTGACCTGCAGCATACTCTCTGTGGCAGGATACATTCTTTTGATCTCCTGGGGTATGGGCAGTTTTCGTTTAAAATCCATATTCATCATAAGGCTTATCCCCTTTCATCATTTATCAAAGGACTTTCTGCGCTCGGTAGAAAGCCGCATCATGGCGCGCATATCATCAATATTTTCCTGTTCCAGATCGTTACGAAGTTCGCTGAATTTTTCCATAAACAGATCCATTTGAGCAAGAAGTTCCGATTTGTTCATTACAAACAATTCACTCCACATAGCATCATTGATCTTTGCAATGCGGGTAAGGTCCCGGAACGAGTCGCCGGTGTATTTGACCAGGTGCTCGTTATCATGGCAACACATCAAAGTTACAGCAATACAATGGGTCAACTGGGAAAGGTATGCGATCATTTCATCGTGCTTTTCCGGCGTTAAACGGGTAACGGAATGAAAGCCCAGTTCCCAGCCCAATTCTTCGCACAAAGCAATGGCTTCTTCAGTGTTTTTCTCGGTGGGCACCACAATGTAGTTTGCACCCTCGAAGATACGATCATCGCTGTTTTCTACGCCGTAAACTTCCTTACCTGCCATGGGGTGGGCGGCAATGAATTCCACATCCCGGCGCAACATATTTTGTATTTCATAAACCACACTGCCCTTCACACCGGTAACGTCAGTTAAAACCGTACCCGACTGGAAGAGATGCTGATATTCCTTGATCCATTCTATAAATACATGGGGATAAAGGGCAAACACAATAAGTTCTGCACGTTTCACCATCTCCGGTTCTACCGCAACAGATCCGGCATCGATCAAGCCATGCTCCAATGCATAATCAATGGAAGATTGTGTGCGGGTGATCGCCTCTACATGATAGCCTTTCCTTTTTAGTGCCATGGCGTAACTGCCGCCCAGCAAACCAAGACCCACGATCAAAATATTGGTATTTGCATTTTTATTTAGTTTCATCTTTTACGACCTCGATTCCTAAAGCAGACAATTTTTCAAAAAAGTTCGGCATACTCTTGGCAACCGCTTGAGCGCCCTTGATGGTACCGCCTATACGGGTGCACAAAACTGCCATAGCCATAACGATACGGTGATCATTATGAGCAGAAAAGGCGGCAACCGGAGCGGTAAGCTGACCCCCGGGGACAATAATACGGTTTTCTTCCAAAGCCACAGAAACACCGCATTTTTGCAGTTCCTGCGCCATAGCAGCACCGCGATCGCTTTCCTTAATTTTAAGGCGAGCAGTGTCGGTAAAAATACCGCCCTGCAAAGCCGCAGCAACAGCAAAGAGAATGGGGCCCAGATCCGGGCAATCCGCCAAGGATAAAGTGGGTATACCGTTGGCAAGGGCATTAAAGTAATCCCGGTAGATCCGATCCCCCTGCAAGGAATGAGCCGATAATCCGGTCACTTCCACAGAACCGCCAAGCAAATTTAAAGCATCAAAAAACGCGGCATTGGAATAATCACCCTCCACCGAAAGATCCCGGGCAATGCCGGTTCCGCCGTTAATAATAAGCAGATCCTCCCCTGCCCAGTTTACCGAAAAACCGAATTCCCGCAGAGCCGAAAGGGTCAGATCGATATAGGAACGGCTTTCGATCTTGCCAATCAACCGCAGTGTACTTTTGCCGGGCAAGGAAATTAAAGCAAATATCATACCGGTAATAAACTGGCTGCTCACACTGCCGTCCAGGATATATTCCCCGCATCTCAATTCGCCGCATACGGTTACAGCACCGGTTGTGCGAGAAAATTGAAAGCCCATTTGCTCGCAGAGATCTTCGTATACGATAAGGGGTCGCTCCATCAGCCGATCACTCCCCCGCAACACGGCAGGGGTGCCCGATAGCAGGCACAGGGGTAGCATAAAGCGCAATGTACTGCCGCTTTCACGGCAAAGAAGTTCATGCTCTGCCTGCAAAACACCATCGCCGATCACGGTAACTGCATCTTGATCGACTGCAATAGATACGCCCAGGGCACGCAAGCAATCGATGGTAGCCAAAATATCCTGGGAATATTCAATTCCCCGCACCGTGCTTTTTCCTTTAGCAAGGGCGGCGGCAATCAAATAACGATGTGCCATACTTTTGGAGGGCGGTGCCACCACACTGCCACAAGCGGTGCCGGGTAAAATTTTAACCTGCATGGGAAACCTCCAGCAGATAGTCGATTGCTTCTAAATATCCGTTGGTGCCATGACCGCTAATGGTTTTACAGCAGGCGGCACGGATAAAACTGATCTGCCGAAACTCCTCCCGCTTGCTCACATCGGAGATATGTACCTCCACCATCGGCAGTCCTACTGCCTTAGCGGCATCTAAAATAGCAATACTGGTGTGGGTATAGGCTCCGGGATTGATTACAATGGCATCTTTTTTTCCAAAGGCACCCTGAATAGCATCTACCAGATCTCCTTCGTGGTTGGATTGATAAAACTCCACCTCTACCCCATGGGAATCGCAATGCTTTTGAATTTTTTCAAGCAATGTACTATAATTTTCGGAGCCATAGATACCCGGCTCTCGAATACCCAACATATTCAGATTGGGCCCGTTAATCACAAGAATTTTCATCATTTACTTCCTCAATAATATCGTTGCAGACCGTGTTTAAGTTTGAAGCGGGGGAAATAACCCGATCCGCAGTATCACAATAGCGGGAATACCGCTCCCGGTAGCGTTTTTCCAACTGCTCCCGATTACTGGAAAGGGGGCGGTCTTGGGTGGGTACGATCTCATTCAGAGGGCGATCTAAAAAGATAATGCGCCCGTTTCTTTTTAAATTGCGGATATTTTCATCCCTTAGGATCGCACCGCCCCCGGTGGCGATCACACAGCCGGTAAGGGGCGCCGCCTGCTCTTGGATCACAGTACTCTCCAGATCCCGAAAGGCTTTCTCCCCTTGTTGAGCGATCAACTGCGCAGGGGTTGAGCCTGCCCATTTTGTTAGTAGTGTATCAGTATCAAGAAATTTCTTTCCAAACTGCTTTGCCAACCGCTTACCAACGGTGGTTTTTCCGCTCCCCGGCATGCCGGTGAGCACGATGTTTTGCTTTTCTGCAAAGATCGCCCGGTAAACTTCCTCGATCTTTTCTTCCGAAACCGTGGTATCCAAAAAATACTCAACAGCAAAAGCCGCCTGCGCCACCAACATATAAAGGCCGCAAACCGCCGGAATCCCCTTCTCTCTTGCACGCAAAAAAAGCTCGGTACGCAAAGGGTTATACACAGCGTCCACCACTCCTTTTAGTGCAGGAAAATCTGCAGGATCCACCGCAACCGTATGGATGTTGGGGTACATGCCGCAGGGGGTCGTATTGATGATAAAATCTGCATCCCGATGCAAGGAATGGGCTTCTTCATAGGTAATTCCGCCCTTTCCGGAGCGGGAAACCACAATGATTTCTTTAGCGCCCAGGTCTTTTGCCACTGCACAGGCAGTACGGGAGGTTCCGCCGCTGCCAAGTATTAATACTTTACAGCCTTGCAGATCCATTCCCCCGCGCCGTATCAACGCACGCATGCCGAAAAAGTCGGTATTGTACCCATAGAGTTTCCCGTTACGGTTTACGATAGTATTTACCGCCCCGATCTCCTTTGCCTGGGGGCTGATCTCGGTTAAATAAGGGATCACCTCTTGCTTATAAGGGATGGTTACATTGATGGCAGAAAAGTCTTTTTTCTCCATAAATGCCCCAAGCTCCGCAGGGGTAAGTTCCTTTAGATCATAAGCATAATCTGCCAGGCGGTTATGGATCTCCCGTGAAAAACTATGGCTCAATTTTTCACCGATACAACCATATTTCATACCGTTTCTCCCAAGTAATCTGTACCGAATCTGCCGGCAAGCAAATCGGCAATCACCAAGGCGCAGATGCTATCTACCACTACACGGGCACGGTGAACAATGCAGGGATCATGCCTGCCGTTGATCTGCAAAGTTGTATCTTCCCCATTTATAAAATCCACCGTTTGTTGCTCTTTGAAAATAGACGGGGTGGGTTTAATTGCTGTGCAGATCACCAAGGGCATGCCATTGGTGATCCCGCCGTTAATACCGCCGTTACTGTTTTTGGTGGTGATCACTTTACCATCGGCATATTGATAAGGATCGTTGGCAGTGCTCCCCTGCTGATCGGCAAAATCAAAACCGTCCCCAAAGGACACCCCCTTAACAGCGGGGATACTGAATAAACCGTGGGATAGCAGCCCCTCTACTGTATCAAACCAAGGCTCACCCACCCCGGCAGGAACACCGGTAATAACCGTTTCCAAAACGCCGCCAACGCTATCCCCGTTGGCAGCAGCATTTTCGATTGCGGCAAGCATCTCCTTTGCCGCATCGGCAGAAAGCACCGGAAAATCCGTTTCATTTAGTGCGGCAATGTCTGCTTTGAGATCTTCAAATTTACGATCATCAATACCGGCGCAACGGCTCATATGGGTGGCAATTTGAATTCCTTTTTCCGCCAAGGCGGGAATCAACAAGCCCCCTGCCGCCACAAGACCGGCGGTGATACGGCCGCTGAAATGACCGCCGCCACGGTAATCTTCATAGCCATGATATTTACAATATGCGGTATAATCAGCATGACCCGGGCGTGCCTTACTTCGGGTGGCAGAATAATCCTTGGAATGCTGTGCAGTATTAGGGATTACGATACACAACGGGGTGCCGGTGGTATAACCGTTAAACACGCCGCTTTCTATGGTATATTCGTCCTGCTCCCGCCGAGCAGTAGAGATCTTCCCTGCCGGGCGGCGTTTATCCAACTGCCCACGAATAAATTCTTCGTCCACCTTAATACCGGGGGCAAGGCCATCCACCACCACACCGATACCGGTGCCGTGGCTCTCGCCGAAAATGGTTACGGTTATTTGGTTACCAAAGGTATTTTTCATCGATTAAAGCACCTCTTTCATGCGCTTTCTTAAAGATTCAAGGGATATTTTATCCAAAGAGAATTTGCCGATCTCCGGCACAGAAACCACGGTGATCTCCCCGCCGGATACCTTTTTATCCATTGCCATGGCGTTGATCACCTGCTCACGGTCATAGGCAAAGGATGTGGGTAAGCCCACCTTTTTTAGCACCGCACGGATCCGCTCGCGAGGTTCGGGTGCCGCCATAATCAGCATGCCTAATGCTACGCATTCTCCATGATACAGTTCCGATAGACCGGATACGGTTTCTATAGCGTGACCGACCGTGTGACCAAAGTTTAGCACACGGCGCAAGCCGGTTTCTTTTGTATCCTGCTCCACCACGCTTTTTTTGATAAGCAGAGAGCCTTCGATCACCTGATCTAAATGTTCCAACGGATCGTTCTGCTCTAAAAAGCCAAACAATTTTGCATCGTTGGTGGCAGCCATTTTAATAGATTCTGCAAGTCCGTTGGAAATTTGGCGAGGCGGCAAGGTTTTGAGTACTTCCGGATCGATCAACACGCCTTTAGGTTGATAAAAAGCGCCAACGATGTTTTTATAGTTCATAAAATCGATTGCCACTTTCCCCCCAATGGAGGAATCCACCTGGGAGAGTAATGTGGTGGGCACGTTATAAAAATCGATTCCCCGCATATAGGATGCCGCCGCAAACCCTGCCATATCACCGGTCACACCGCCACCAACCGCAACCACACAGTCGCTACGGGAAAAGCCCTCCCGTACCAGACGGGCAAGGATCCCTTGATAGGTGTCCATATTTTTATGTTGCTCCCCTTGGGGGAATATTTCAATATACGGTTCTTTACAAAGGCTTGCTACGGTTTTTACATATTGGGCAGGCACACCGCTATCGGTTACGATCAACACTTTACGGTCTAATTTAAAGTATTGATCCGCTTTAAATAGGCTTCCCCGCTCCAAATGAATATCGTAGCTTTCTGCCCCTAAATTCATGGAAATTATCATATTACCGCTCCAACATCTGTTCTTTCTCAAAGGAACCCACCACTTTTAAATTGCTGCAGTGTTCCTTCAATTCACGGAGCATCTTTGCCCCGGCTTCACTATTGATATTGCCTTCTCCTTCTGCAAAGAAATAATATTCCCAGATCAACTCCTTGCTGGGACGGCTCTTCAGCGCACGCAGGTTAAAGCCTGCATCCCCAATAGCAGAAATCGCTTTTCCCAGTCCGCCGGCTTCATTTTTTACGGTGAAATTCATTACAAAATAATTATCACGCTGCAAATTGCGGTTAGCAAAACGGGAAAACACTGCAAACCGGGTGGTATTGATACTGCTGGCATTGATGCTTTTATCAATTACCTTTAATCCGTAAAGGGCCGCCGTTTCAGCGCTGGCGATCGCCGCCAGTTCCTTGCGTCCTTCTGTGGAAACTTGCTTTGCCGCCACGGCAGTGTTGGTTGCTTCGTGTGCCGTAAAATCGTGATCCCGAATATAATCGGCGCACTGACCCAATGCCTGGGGATGGCTGATCACTTCCTTTACATCCCGCAGATTGGTGCCCTCCAGGCCCACCAGGTTCTGAACGATTTCCATATCATAAATGCCGTTGATGGAAAGGGAACCGAAAAATGCCAGATCCATCACCTGGGAAACATCCCCCTGGTAGCTGTTTTCAATGGGCAGTACCGCACAGTCGCACTCGCCGTTTACCACAGCTTCATAGGCGGCTTTAAAGTCTTTATACGGCACGGAAGATCCGTCGGGAAAGATCTTTTGGGCTGCAATATCGGCAAAAGCGCCGGGTACGCCGCTATAAGCCACCCGCATCCCCTCCAGCAGGCGGTGCTGATAACTGCGGGATAGGGTCATATTGTATTTCAGGAAGTTCACATAGTAGGATTTCAGTGCTTCATCCTGCATGAATTGGGTATTCTTACGAATAACCTCTTCTTCCCGGGCAGTATCTAAAATGGGCAGCCCATGCTCCTTTTTATGGGCGGCTATCAATTCCACCGCACGCATACGGGCGGCAAAGAGATCAGCCATTTTTTGATCGATCTCGTTAATTTCTTTTCTTGCTTGATCTAATTTACTCATTTTGATAATCCTCATAAAGTTTTTCAAAAGCGGGGATCGCCCGCCGGATCTGCTCGGTTGTTACACAGTAAGCGATCCGTACATAGCCGGGACAGCCAAATGAATCGCTGGGCACCAGCAAAAGCTCATATTTCTTTGCCCGCGCACAAAAGGCGCCGGCATCCGCCTCTAACCCCTTCATAAACAGGTAAAAGGCGCCGTCGGGAGAAACCGTTTGATAACCGATACGGGTAAGTTCCCTCAACAGCAGTTCCCGATTTTTGCGATAAATGCTAAAATCGGCGGTTTCATCAACACATTCTGCCACTGTAAACTGCAAAAGACTGGGGGCACAAACATATCCCAAGGCTCTGCCGGCACCGCAGATGGCAGCATATACATCTTCGGCATTTTGCATGGTGGGTGAAACCAAGATATACCCGATCCGTTCTCCGGGTAGGGATACCGCTTTACTAAAGGAATAGCAAACCAAGGTATCGTTATAAAATTTGGAAACAAAGGGGACCTCTTCCCCATTCCACACTAATTTACGGTACGGTTCATCGGCAATCAGATAGATTTTATGGCCGTATTCCTTTTCTTTTTCGCCCAATAATTCTGCCAGGCGGGCAAGATCCTTTGCGGGAATAATAACACCGGTGGGGTTATTGGGAGAGTTCATGATCACTGCCTTGGTGTTGGGGGTAATATTTTTTTCAAGGGCATTAAAATCCAGTTGAAAATTATCGTTTCGACAAGGCACCGTTACCAGCTTGGCGCCGGCATGTTCAACAAAAACACGATATTCCGGAAAAAAGGGAGCAAACACGATCACCTCATCCCCCGGCTCGGTAACAGCCGCCAAGGAAATGGTAAGGGATGCGGCGGCGCCGCAAGTCATATAGATCAGATCTCCACGGGCCCCGGCATTGAACTCACGATTAATTGCCCGGGCAATTTTTTGCCGTACAGCAGGATCCCCGGATGCGGCGGTATAGCCATGGAGCATAACCGGATCGCCCTGTGTAAGCAAGCGTTTCATCGTATCCGTTAATTTTTGCGGCGCAGGTACGCTGGGATTTCCAATACTGAAATCAAAAACGTTTTCCGCCCCAATCTCTGCCTTACGGCGTTTGCTGTATTCAAATATTTCCCGTATCACAGAACTCTTTTTGCCAAGTTCCAACATTTTGGGCGAAAGATCCATGTTGCTCCTCCAAAAATAAAATAACCCGCTTCTTCCTGTGCTGAATACGCATAAGGAATTGCGGGCTTTCTGTTCCAAATTTCCAGGGCGTACGCCACAGAGATCGTTAGCGCACGCAAGCGGCGGTAGACAGAAAGTCCGTATTGCAGTAATAAAATCGATTGTATGCTTTAAACATTTCTGCCACCCTTTCTAAAATATTATTGTAATTATAATCCTCAACGGCAGAATTTGTCAAGGTTTTTCATTAAAAAATATAAGGAGATGTAAAAAATCTTGAGATTTTTTACAGCTCCTTTTTTAGGGGATAGAAAAAATGTTTGAAACCTTCAAATCGAGCCGTAACCTTTGGTTACGGGCTACCCGAAGGCGTATGTGATACGCCGAGTGGCTCGATTTGGAGGTAGCAAAAGGCTCTATAAAAAGAAAAAATATTGCCTTTACGCAAGTTGTCATAAGGATTTCTTTGCGTAAGGCGGTGGAGTGGAGTTGGACGGACAGTTTAGGCTGTCCGTCCTTTCCTTTTATCCCGCTTTGTTGGCGGATTCTTCTCCAAGGCAACCTATATAGCGGAAGTAGATATCAATTTGCTGCTCAGATGTTTTTGCCCACTTGGTTGTGCGTTCGTGGATAACAATCTTCGCAACAAAGGTGCGTAGCACCTCTACGGTGAGTTCTTGTAAGTCGGTATACTTATTGGCGATTGCAACGAACCTTTCCACATTTATAGTTGCCTCTTTTAATTCTTCAATTTGCTTTTGCAGGACGGGTATCTGTTCTGCAATTTCTTTTTGCTCTGCATTATATCCTTCAGACAACATACGGAATTGTTCGTTGGTAACCTTTCCAAGAACATTATCCTCATACAGTCTTTTGAACAAGGCGTTCAGTTCAGAATTACGCTTTTCTTTTCGTCCAATTTCAATCGTTTTTACCGTAAGCTCTCTCTTGTTTTCAGAGGAGCTTTTGTTGTTTATGAACTGAACGAATTCTTTTGTTTTGGTACGCGCGTAGTAGGTTATCCTACGGATTTCTTCAAGAACAATTTCATCAAGAGCGACCTCACGGATACGATGTGCCGAGCATAACTGTTCGCCGATGTGTTTACGATACCGACTGCAAATAAAGTTGTAGGTTTCAGGTGTGATGGATTTGCCTCGTACAAAATATAATTTTGAACCACAGTCGGCACAGTATAACAATCCGCTGTACTTATCAATTTCACCCATATTATTACGACGGCGTTTGCCTTCACGAACCTTTTGAACTGCGTCCCAGGTTTCCTGATCGATGATTGCTTCGTGTGTGTTTTCGAATCGATATTGTTCATTCTTGGGTACTTCCACTGTGCGCTTATCCTTGAAGGAAACTATACGGGTTTTGCAGTTGATGGTATGACCAAGGTAAACTTCATTTTTTAATATTTTACCAATGGTTTCCGCAGACCATCCATACGGCATATCAGTATCGGTGACCGTTCCATAGTAACCTTCTGCCTGGTATTTGTAGAATGTTGGTTTAAAAATCTTTTCATCCCGTAGTACATTGCCGATATATTTCGGTCCCATACCTTGCGCACACATTTCAAATATTCTGCGAACGATTGGCGCGGTTTCTTCGTTAACAAGCAGTTTACCTTTGTGTTCCGGATCACGTTTGTAACCGTAAGGTATTGACGTTCCGATACGTTCACCACGCTCAGCTTTTGCTTTTAACACCGCACGGATTTTCTTGCTTGTATCCCTGGCATACCATTCATTGAACAGATTTTTAAAGGGAGCAAGTTCATTGCCTTCGGTGTAAAGAGAATCGTAATTGTCGTTGATGGCAATGTACCGAACGTTCCATCTTGGAAACATTATTTCGGTATACTGACCGACCTCAAGATAGTTTCTGCCGAGTCGGGAAAGGTCTTTTGTAATGAGTGTTTCAACCTTTCCGTTTTCCATCAGTTCAAGTAAACTTTGAAAACCGGGGCGATTAAAACTCACGCCTGAGTAACCGTCATCAACAAATACTTCTGCATTACAAAATCCGTTTTCTTTGGCATACTTGGTAAGCATATCTCTTTGGTTTACGATACTGTCGCTGTCACCTTTTTTCTCATCTTCCTGAGAGAGTCTGCAATATAATGCTGTGATTTTATCATTCAATTGGTTTGGCATAATTATTTTACCTCCTTGTAAATGTCAAACCGATTGAGAGTGCATAGGTGCAGTTTATAAATTTCTGCACCACAACAATACTCTAAACCGGTTCAAAAGTCCAGCGATTATGACGCCTTATTTGCATCGCTTACCATAAGCCTTTTGAGACCTTCTTCGCTGTCACGGAGATTTTCCAAATCGAATATAGAGTTCACCTTATATTGCATCCCCCTGATTTCATACCTGCTTGTTGTAACTAACTTTTTATCTTTGATTTTGATATTCTGTCTGCGGCGAATATTTAATGCCGTTTTAGCATCATATTCTTTGCCGCTTGGAATCCTAACTTTATTTTTCTGATTGTTATTCATATTTCCTCCTTTAAAATCAACGACCCCTGTCAAAACGCCGCAACATTCGGCATTTGAGGGGTATAGGTGGTCGTAAACAGGCAAGAAACGGGCGAGCAACCGTCGTGGTTGCAACCCTGCAAAAAACCGTTTCAAAAGCCCGCAAACGCCCTAACGGTCGGCATTGCCGGCCGTCCTGATCGGAGCAATCCCCGAACAACAGGGGTTGCTCCTTTCTCCTGCTTTTTTTCGCACATGCGAAATTTGTGCTTTTATTCCTACAACAGAAAAGAAAAAAGCTTTGTTTTATGCCGCATCCTCTCATTCAACATCTCAATTCATTCGGCTTTATCATTGCTATATATTCTTTATCTTCTGCTGTAGAAATTTAGTTTAGTTCTATGGGTTTAGTTAATGATAAGAAGTTCTCACACTACACTCATACCTTTTTAGAACTACTCAAACAGTCGGGCGACGTAATATAAATTACTTCGTTTGCTGCCGTTAGACCGCTTGCGATGAACCTTTTTTATGAGTCCGATATTAATCAAATTGTTAAGTGCAGTATCCACCGTCTTTTTATCAATTCCACACTCTTTTGCGATGAGTTTCCGTGAGGGAAAGCAGGAATAATCTTCGTTATCGCAGTGACGTACAAGGCAACAGTAAACAGTGAAATCCTTCGGCTTCAAATCAAATTCAAATATCCGATTTGATACCATAAAAAAGTTCTTGTGTTTTACCATCTCCTTTACTAAAGATTTTTCATTAGTTGTATTCATTTTTAACACTCCTTTCAGTTATGTAACTTCATCTCTCTACTAAGTGTCCAAAAGCAGCATTTTCTACCAGTACTTTTACGTAAAATTTATACCCCTCTATATAGCGTCCGGAAAACGAGGTTTTGAAAGGTGGTTTTTGAAAACAATTCACAAATTGTTTACAGATTTACTCCTTGCACACATAAAACAGCTTTTTCACTCCCTCTACCTATCGTCCGAAAAATGCAATTTTGTAGCCCCATTTCACCAAAAAATTTTTCCATCACTTATCGTCCGAAAATAATACTTTCTACCAGTGCTTTTTAGTGAGATTTTTTATTCCCCCTATATAGCGTCCCAAAAACGCACTTTTGTAGACCGTTTTTTGTAAAAAAATATCGCAAGTTCTTTAAAACGTGCGATAGAAGTTGTTTGTAAATTTCATTCGAGAGTGTGTTCTAAAAAGGGGAAATCCGGGGCGATTTTTGGTGCTTTTTTGCGCTGTGTGGCGTTTAAAAACTTAAGGCGGGTGTTTGCTTGTCTTCGCATACACCCGCCTTAAATCGCCTTGTTTTGTTTTTATCCGCCGTAGTTATCATCACTCATAAGAACGCACACATACCATTTGCCGTTTGCTTTGGTAACGCCTACGGCTATGTATGGATACTTGGAACTGCCGACATACGACCAATGTCCTTTGCTGTGATGGAAGCCGTCTGCAATACGATCCGACATACTTTCCGCTGTTCCAAACCAGTCGCCCATACCGATGGCTTCTCGACTATATCCTTTGTAATAACTGTCATTCGGCATACCGTAAGGTGCAAGGTCGATGTATTGACCATATTTAAGTTCGGTGCTGACGTGCTGTTCCGCACGGTGCTCAAAGTTAGTTGTAAGTTGGTTTGCCCTATACCGCGCCACCTCCGTCAGTCCTGGAAGCATCGTAGCTGCTGTGTCACCTTGTGCTATTCGGCGGGCATTAACTTTTTCTATAACAAGTCTTTCGACCGAGGCAGGATCGACCTCTGGCCATTGTATGCCCACATGTATTTCTTCCTCTTTTTGCGGTTCTTCGGTTTTCGGCAGAGTTTCTTCTTTGGGTTCGGTATTTTCCGTCGCCGGTGGTTTTATTATTTCAGTAGGTTTTGTATTCTCTTTTGGCTTTGCAGTTGTTGTAGGCTCTGCGTTGGTCGTGGTCGGCTCGGTTGCCTGATCCGCACGCACGGTCGTGGGAAGCTCTTTTTCTTTCTCTGTCGGATCTACCGCTATTACAGGCGGTGTTGTTTCGGTGGGAGGTTCTGTTATTACCGTTTTCGATACCGTTGTCGGCGGAATCTCGGCAGGTGGCGGTACGGTGTTTCCCCCGCATCCCACCATACTCATAAGCACTCCACAGCAGAGAAGAAGGAT
>JAZSRD010000014.1:0-1627 GCA_045538295.1 Eubacteriales bacterium | reverse complement strand
TCCTAAGACCGCTTGGCTCCCGACTTCGGTAGATAGCACCGCCGGCTTTTCCAGCAGCACATTCTTTTTGCTTTGAATGGCGTCCATTGCCACTTGGTGATGGGCGGGCAGGGGAACAGAGATCAGCACCCCATTGCAATCCCCTGCCAAAAGCTCTTTATGATCTTTATAACGGGGAATCTGCTCCATGCCGGAAAGGGCACCCTGCAGCGTTTCTATTTTGGGATCGCACAGCCCGCTTACGCAAAAGCCCGATCCCTCTGCCAATGCCTTTTTCTGATATTCAAAAATTGCACCCAGGCCAACAATACCTAATTTATACATATTGTTCTCCTGCGGTCACGCCTGCTCGTTCATTGTTTTTGCTAAACCTTCCCGATCCAGCCATTGGTATGCGCTGTTTAGGATGATGCTTTCCTTTTTGCAAACCATCCCCTTTGTGAGATCCACCAAAAAGCCATACACCCCAAGCTCTGCCGCAATGCTTTCCATTTCTGCCAGCACTTCTTCTTTCTTTTCTATGGTAGCCATGGCCGCCAGGGCAAAGAGTTCCCCCGCCTTATAGCCGGTTTCCTTTTGGCAGATCTCCCGAGCACGCAGGGCACAGGGCATGGCATCCGCCTCCCCAAGGCTATGCTTGGCAAGGGCCAGGGCGCAAAGGCTTTTGCCCACTTCGATATAGTTGCCCAGCTCGGTGTTCAGCTCTTGGCTCTTCTGCCCAAACTCCTTTGCCTTTTCCGGGTTCCATCCGCAGTTATTTTCTGCAAAGTTGGTATAAAGCTTGGCAATCTGGGCGCCGTTATTTTCGTCCTGGGCCATATTCATGGCGGCCCGGTAGCAGTTCTCTGCCTTTTCGCCCATCAAATTGAACCGATAAATGTGACCCTTGGTACGGATAATCTCGATCTTTTCTCCCGCCGGCACACGGCCACCCTTAACCAGCTCGTCCAGCTCCACCAGGGCGGCGGGGAACATCCCCTTTAAGAACAAAAGATCCGCATATTTGGTGGCGCTGTCCACATACAGGTTGTGGAAAGCGGTGCCATCGTCCAGCAGGGATAGCTCCATAATCCGCTTATATTCCCCAAAGGCAAATTCATACTGCCCAAGAAGATGCTTAATGGTGGCGGCAACAAAATCAAAAAGGGCTTTTTGATATTGGGAGGTAAATTCCGGGGCAGCCTCTGCCACCGCCAGTGCGTTCTTTAAATTGCCGGTGCGTTTAACAAACAAAAGGTTTGCAAAGTAGCAGATCACCCCAATGTGGGGGTTTTGGCTCTCCGAAAAGCGGGCAAGATAATTTTGCACCTCTGCCCATTTTCCGGCGTTAATGTACTCCACAATATTCCCCAGCACCATATCCACATATTTATGCTTGCAGGCGGTCATGCCGTTCAGCACGTTCAGGGTTTGCAGGAAGTAAAGATAAAAATCCTTTACCTGAACCGCATCGTCGGCCATTTTTAAAATGGCGGTAAGCACCACATTCTTATCGTTTTCGTCCTCCTCCCGAATCATGGCGGAGCGAATGGTATTATCTACCCGATAGGTGCCGTTTTCCTCGTCTTTAATAAAAATGGAGCGCTCTAAAAAGATGGCCAGCTCGTCCTTATACATAGAGATGCCC